>JBBIPN010000017.1:0-20229 GCA_037442825.1 Sulfurihydrogenibium sp.
CTAAACTTATAAAAGACCTAAAGATAGACTTTATTGTTTTAAACGGTGAAAATTTAGCCCATGGAAATGGAATAACAAAATCTGTTTTTGAAGAGATGTTAAATACTGGCATAGATGTGATAACATCTGGAAATCATATATTCGATAAAAGAGAAGTTTTAGAGATAATAGACAACGATAGACTACTTAGACCTGCAAATTTGCCACCTACATCATCTGGAAAAGGTTTTAATATTTACGAAAAAAATGGTAAAAAGATAGCTGTTATAAACTTAATGGGAAGAGTTTTTATGGGATTACCTTTAGACTGTCCCTTTAGAACCTTTGATAATATATATAACCAAATAAAGGAATATGTAGATTATATAATTGTTGATTTTCATAGTGAAGCTACTTCTGAAAAACAAGCATTTGCTAGCTATGTAGACTCAAGAGCCACTTTAGTTTTTGGAACCCATACCCATGTCCCAACAGCAGATGAAAGATTTTTACCAAAAGGTACTGGATATATAACAGATGTTGGTATGACGGGAGCTATAGACTCTGTTATTGGCATAAGAAAAGAAGAAATAGTAAAAAAATTTCTTAACGGAATGCCAGAAAAGTATGAGCCAGCAGAAGGAGATTTTGTTTTTAATGGAATATTTTTAAATACTGAAGAGAAAATCTTAAAAAGAATTCAGATAAAGGAAAATGAACTATGAATTACAAAAATTTTTTAGATTTAAAACTATCTGAGATTGGTATAGGGACATACCTGGGAAATTTAGACGAAGAAACAAATAAAAATTATAAAGAGACAATTAAAAAAGGTATTGAACTTGGTATAAACGTTATAGATACAGCTATAAACTATAGAGATATGGAAAGTGAAAGAGTTATAGCTGAAGTTTTATCTAATATTAATAGAAAAGATGTAATATTATCAACAAAAGGTGGCTATTTTCCAAAAGATAGCAGGGTCAAAATAAATGATATAACACGATATTTAAAAGAAAATTTTATAGATAAAAATATTGTAAAACCTGAAGATATCACACCTTATGGAAATATTCTTTCTCCGACATACATAGATTGGTCTTTTGAAAAAAGTTTAGAAAATTTAAATACAGATTATATAGATGTATACTTTTTACATAATCCAGAAGATCAATTAACAATAGTTAGTAAAGAAAAATTTTATAGAAAGTTATGGACAGTTTTTAGGCTTCTTGAAGGAAAAGTAGCAGAAGGTAAATTAAGATACTATGGACTTGCAACCTGGAACGGTTTTAGAGTTTTACCAGATCATACTCAATATTTAAATCTGTTAGATATTTACAATATTGCTAACGAAGTTGGTGGAGATAATCATCATTTTAGATTTATTCAACTTCCCTACAATATAGCAATGCTTGAAGCTTACAAACTAAAGAATCAAAACTACAACAATCAATCTCTTTCAACTTTAGAACTTGCAGAAAAATTAGGAATTTATACATATATAAGCGCTCCACTATTTCAAAAAAGAATTTTAAGACAGTTTCCAGATAGGACAAAATCATTACTTAAAGTAGAAAGAGATGTTCATGTCCCAATTCAGATAGTTAGAAGTACTCCAGGTGTTGGAACAGTTCTTATAGGAATGGGTAAAATCTTACATTTAAAGGAAAATATAGAGATTGAAAATTACCAAAAATTAGATAATAATGATTTAGAAAATATCTTAAACTAAAAGGAGCAAAGATGAAAAGCAAAATTTCCATGGTTATTGGAATTATGTTAATCTTTATTGCTGGTATGAGCTTTGGAGTAAGCTCAAAAGGTAAAACAGATTACACAGAAGAAATAGAAATTATTAAAACTTATACAGATATCCTTAAAATTGTTGAAGATAACTACGTTGAAAAACCTAAATCTAAAGATTTATTGTACGGTTCGTTAAGAGGATTACTTTCATCTTTAGATCCATACTCTACATTTTTTACTCCAGAAGAATTTAAAGAATTTACTTCAGAAACACAGGGAGAGTTTGGTGGACTTGGTATAGAGATAACCATGGAGAATAATAAACTTTTAGTTGTTTCGCCTATTGAAGATACACCCGCATACAAAGCAGGATTAAAACCTGGGGACTGGATTGTGGAAATAAATGGAGAACCTACAGATAAAATGACTCTTTTTCAAGCTATTAAAAAAATGAGAGGAGAACCAGGAACAAAAGTAACACTTACAATATTTAGAAAAGGTATAGAAAAACCATTTAAAGTTGAAATTGTTAGAGATATGATTAAGGTAAAAAGTGTAAAAACAAAAGAGTTAGAGAATGGTAAAATTGGATACATAAGATTGACCCAGTTCCAAGAGAATTCTGCAGACGATTTTGAAAAAGCTTTAAAACAATTTAATAATAAAGAAGGAATTATCATAGACTTAAGGAATAACCCTGGTGGTTTACTTACATCTGCTATATCAATATCAAGTATGATATTACCAAAAGGGAAACTTATCGTCTATACACAAGGAAGGAGCTCAGATAGTAAAGAAGAGTACTACTCTGAAAGAGACCCGGTTATACCTAATGAAATTCCCATTGCTGTAATAGTAAATAAAGGTTCTGCTTCTGCATCAGAGATTTTAACAGGTTCCCTAAAAGATAACAAGAGAGCAATCATCGTAGGAGATACTACCTTTGGGAAAGCTTCCGTTCAAACATTAATACCATTACAAGATGGCTCAGGAGTAAAACTTACCATTGCACATTACTATACACCTAGCGGTAATCTTATAATGAATAAAGGTATAACACCAGATATTATTGTAAAAATGACAGAAGAAGAAGAAATAGAAAAAGCTAAAGCAGAGAGAGAAGCAAAAATAAATGGAAAAGATGAAACATATATAAAAGATCCTCAGTTAGAAGCTGCTATAAATGCTGTAAAAATACTAAACTTTTCCAAGAAAATGAACTAAATGATAATAGTCGGAATAGAAAGTTCTTGTGATGATACCTCTGTAGCTATATTTGACAGTGAAAGAGGTATCCTTTCAAATATAGTATCATCTCAAAAGATACATTCAGAATTTGGTGGAGTTTTTCCAGAACTTGCAGCAAGGGAACATACTAAAAACTTTATACCAGTTTTAGAAAAAGCTCTAAAAGATGCAAATATATCATTAAATCAAATAGATGCAATAGCAACAACATTTATGCCTGGTTTAATCGTCTCTCTTGTTATAGGCGTATCTGGTGCAAAAGCTTTAGCTTTTTCTCTGAAAAAACCATTAATTCCTGTTCACCATATAGAAGCTCATATATTTGCAAACTTCGTTAATAAAGAAATAAAATATCCATTCTTAGCTTTAGTTGTATCTGGTGGCCATACGGAGTTAATTTTGGTTAAAGATTTTGAAGATTACGTTTATCTTGGTGGAACCCTAGACGATGCGGTAGGAGAAGTTTATGATAAAGTAGCAAGAGCTTTAGAACTAGGTTTTCCTGGTGGACCAGTAATAGATAAGTTAGCAAGAGAAGGAAAAGAAACTATAAAATTTCCAAGACCTTTAATAAATGAGAAAGGAGAAAATAAATATAACTTTTCATTTAGTGGTTTAAAAACAGCAGTTATAAAAGAAATAAAAAAAGAAATATATAAAAAAGAAGATATAGCAGCATCTTTTCAAAATGCTGTAATAGATGTTTTAATCAAAAAAACATTAAATGCTGCTTATGAGTTTAAAGTAAAAAATATTGTCATAGCAGGTGGTGTATCAGCAAATTCAAAACTAAGAGAAGAATTCCAAAAAGTAAAAGATATTGATATAAGTTTTCCACCATTATATTTATGTACTGACAATGGTGCTATGGTAGCTTTTACAGGGTATAAACGACTTAAAGAAAAAGGTACAACCGTTCCTTTAGATTTTGAAGCAAAAGCGAGATGCAGAATAGATCAATTTTCAAAATTATTTAGAAATCTTCATTCCTAAAATTCCAGCAAATACAACAACCAAGAAAAACACAAACATAACTAATAAAACGTTTTCCATAGATATCACCTTATGATAAAGCCCACCAGATTATCTCTGGTGAGCATAACTATTAAATTTAAGGTTTTACGCCGAGTTTCTCAGCTTTTTCTTTAGCTTCTTCTATGCCACCAACCATATAGAAGGCTTGTTCTGGAAGATGATCCCACTTTCCTTCAACAACTTCTTTAAATGATTGGATTGTTTCTTCTTTCTTAACATAAGAACCTGGTTGACCAGTAAACTGCTCTGCAACGTGGAATCTTTGAGCTAAAAATCTTTGTAATCTTCTTGCTCTTCCAACAATAGCTTTATCTTCTTCAGAGAGTTCTTCCATACCTAATATTGCTATAATCTCTTGTAATTCTTTATATCTTTGGAGGATTCTTTGAGTTTCTCTTGCAACATAATAATGTTCTTCACCTACATACTCAGGAGCTAAAGCCCTTGAAGTAGATTCAAGAGGATCTATAGCTGGATATATTCCAAGTTCTGTAAGTCTTCTTTGTAAAACGATAGTTGCATCTAAGTGAGCAAATATAGATGCTGGAGCTGGGTCTGTAATATCGTCTGCTGGAACATAAACAGCCTGTATAGATGTGATAGAACCATTCTTAGTTGATGCAATTCTCTCTTGTACTTCGCCAACGTCAGTTCCAAGAGTTGGTTGATAACCAACAGCAGATGGTAATCTTCCAAGTAATGTTGAAACTTCAGCACCAGCTTGTACAAATCTAAATATGTTATCTATAAATATAAGAACGTCTTGCTTTTCAACATCTCTAAAGTATTCAGCCATCGTTAATCCCGTTTGAGCTACTCTAAATCTAACTCCAGGTGGTTCATTCATCTGACCATATACCATTGCAGTATAAGGTAATACCCCTGACTCTTTCATTTCCATCCAAAGGTCATTACCTTCCCTTGTCCTTTCACCGACACCAACAACAACAGAATATCCAGAGTGGAATTTTGCAATATTATGGATTAATTCTTGCATTAAAACAGTTTTACCAACACCAGCACCACCAAATAAACCAACTTTACCACCTTTTATTAGTGGAACTAGTAAGTCTATAACTTTAATACCTGTTTCAAACTGTTCTACCTTTGTAGATTGTTCTTCAAAAGAAGGAGCTTCTCTAAATATTGGCCAATACTCTTGAGCATTTACTGGACCAGCTTCATCTATAGGTTGACCAACAACATTAAAGATTCTTCCAAGAGACGCTTTTCCAACAGGAACTTTAATAGAAGAACCTAAATCCTCAGCTTCAACACCCCTAACTAAACCATCTGTTGGACCATAAGCTATTGTTCTTACTCTGTTATCTCCAAGATGTTGAGCAACTTCTAAATATAAATCTTCAACATACTCTTTTCCTGTATCATCTATTGCTGTTCTTTGTACTTTTAAAGCATTTCTTATAGCAGGGAGTTCACCTTCTTGGAACTCTACGTCTACAACCGGTCCAACTATCTGTATAACTTTTCCTTTTGCCATTTATAATTCCTCCTTAAATATTTACTTAATTGCTTCAGCAGCGTTAATTATATCTATAAGTTCTGTTGTAATAGCTTCTTGTCTTGCTTTGTTAAAAATAATTGTCCATTTTCTAATCGCTTCACCAGCATTTTTAGTAGCATTATCCATAGCAAGCATTCTTGCAGAATGTTCTGCAGTAGAAGACTCTATTAAGGCTCTGTATAACTGGAAGTTAATATATCTCTGTAGTAATGAATTTAAAACATCTTCTTTTGATGGCTCAATATTATAAACAGATACTTCTTCTAATTTTTTAGAAGAAACTGTAGGTTCAAGGGGGAGAAGTTTTCTAATTTTTGTTTCATAAGTAGCAGATGTAATAAGTTCATTGTTAATTAAAAGTACTGAATCTGATTTTTCTTCTATAAATCTTGAAGAGAGAATTCCTCCTAATTTTGATGTAAAATTTAGATTCATATGATCTCTATATATATCTTCATGAGCTTCAACTATATTAAAACCTTTATTTTTAAAGAAATTAACACCTTTTCTACCTATAAGGATTAAATTTACATTCTGGCCTTGAGATTTTAGTTCTTGTATTTCTCGTAAAGCTGTTTTAATTACGTTTGAGTTGAAAGCTCCAGCTAGACCTCTATCAGCAGTAATAATTACAATATCCACATTCTTTTCTTCTCTTTTAGCTAATAAAGGATGGGATTCTCTATGTATGTAGATAGATAGATCTTCAATAAGTTCATAAAGTTTATTAGAGTAAGGTCTTGTTGCATAAAGTAGAGCTTGTGCCTTTCTTAATTTAGCAGCAGACACAGCTTTCATTGCTTTTGTTATTCTTTGAGTATTTTTTATACCATTTATTTTTCTTTTAATGTCCCTTGGGGATAATTTAGCCATCTTTTATCTCCTTAGAATACTACCTTTTGTTTAAACTCTTTAACTGCAGCATCCAGTTTTGCTTTTATATCATCTGTTAAAGCTTTTTCTCTTCTGATAGCTTCTAAAATATCTGGTTTCTCAATATCTAAGAATGTATAAAACTCTTTTTCAAATTTTTGTATTGCATTAACAGGTACATCATCTAAATAACCTTGACCTGCTATATAAATTATGGCAACTTGTTTTTCTACTGGAACTGGTTGATTTGGTGGTTGCTTTAGAAGTTCGACCATTCTCTGTCCTCTTGCAATCTGCATCTGGGTAGCTTTATCTAACTCTGAAGCAAATTGAACAAAAGCTTCAAGCTCTCTATACTGAGCTAAATCAAGTCTTAAAGTACCTGCAACTTGTTTCATTGCTTTTATTTGTGCAGCACCACCAACCCTTGAAACTGATATACCTACGTTAATTGCAGGTCTTATACCTTTATAGAATAAGTCTGCTTCAAGGAATATCTGACCATCAGTAATAGAGATAACGTTTGTTGGAATGTATGCTGCAACGTCACCAGCTTGTGTTTCAATTATAGGTAAAGCTGTTAATGAACCTGCGCCAAGCTCATCGTTTAATTTAGCAGCTCTCTCTAATAATCTTGAATGTAAGTAGAATACATCACCTGGGTAAGCTTCTCTACCAGGTGGTCTTCTAAGTAATAATGACAACTGTCTGTATGCATACGCATGTTTTGTTAAATCATCATATATAACTAATGCATGCATTCCATTATCTCTAAAGTACTCTCCAATAGTACATCCAACAAATGGAGCTATGTATTGCATAGTTGCAGGGTCAGAAGATGTAGCAGCAACTACTGTTGTATATTCCATTGCACCATATTTTTGAAGTGTTTCAACAATGTGAACTACGTTTGCTCTTTTTTGTCCTATTGCAACATAGATACAGTAAACACCTTGTCCTTTTTGATTTAAAATTGTATCTATAGCAATAGTGGTTTTACCTGTAGCTCTATCACCAATAATAAGCTCCCTCTGACCCCTACCTATTGGTATCATTGCGTCAATAGCTTTTATACCTGTTTGAAGTGGTTCATGTACAGATTTTCTTTTTACAACACCAGGAGCTATTTTTTCAACTGGAGAGTAGTAAGCTATATCTGTTAATGGACCTTTTCCATCTATTGGATTTCCAAGTCCATCTACCACTCTACCTAAAAGTCCTTTTCCTACTGGAATAGATAAAATTCTACCTGTTCTCTTTACTATACTACCTTCTTTAACGTTCACATCAGAACCAAGTAAAACAGCACCAACGTTATCTTCTTCAAGGTTAAACACAACACCAACAATTCCACTTTCAAACTCAAGCATTTCACCCATCATTGCTTTTTCAAGGCCGTATATACGAGCAACACCATCACCAACTTGGATAACAGTTCCTATTTCTTCAAGATTAGCACTTACTTGAAACTCCTCTAATTGTTTGTTTAAATTTTCTAAAACCTCATCAGCTCTAATTACAGACATTTACTTTTAACCTCCTATTATATTAAAATCTTGATAAAGTTTTTTCTAACTTGTTTAAATAAGATTTAATAGAAGTATCTACGATATAGCTACCAGCTTTTATAATAGCACCACCTATTAAACTCTTATCTTCTCTTACTTTAAATTCAACTTTTTTACCGATTCTGGATTCCATTATTGTTTTAATTTGATTTAACATTTCTTCGTCTATTTTGTAAGCTGAAATAATTTCACCTTGAACTGTTCCAAAGAATTTTTCAACTTCAAATTTAAAAACTTTATTAATTTCTTTTAAAATAGAACCTTTTTTATCTTTTATAACATTAAAAATAATTTCTGTCAGTTCTTGCGGAGCATTTAAACTAGACATTAGTTTTATTATAGCCTTTTCTTTATCTTCAACTGGCAATTTTGGATTTAATACAATATTTCTGAAAATTAAATTCTCTTTGAAAAGTTTATGTAAAACATCAAGAATTGAAGAGATCTCTAAAAGATTTTCTTCTGATTTATCTGTTTTAGAGAGAATTTCTTTTATAGTTTTCTTTAAATACTTTTTGTCTACCTTCAATTTACGCCTCCAAATTCTTTAATGTTTTCTTTATAATAGCTTTATCTACTTCTTCATTAACAGAATCTTCTATTATATGTTTTGAAATCTCTATTGCTTTTTCAGCAGCATACTTTTTAAGTTTTAACTCAGCTCTTTTTATTTCTATATTTATAGATTCTTTAGCTTGTGATTTTATCCTTTCAGCCATTTCATTAGCTTTAGATATAGCATAATTTCTTTCTGTCTCTCCCATTTCTTTTGCGATTTTTATACTTTCTTCTAATTTATATTTAGCTTCCTCTAACTTTCTTTTTGCTTCTTCTAAAGCTTTTTCACTGTCTTCTTTAGCTTTTTGTGCTTGAAGAATCATATCGGCTACATTATCTCTTCTATCATTTAGAAATTTCTTAATATACTTTCCACCAAAAAATGCAATTATTCCAAGAAGAACAACTGTATTAATAGCTTTCCATAGTAAAATTGAACTTTCTCCAGAAGATTCAGAAGCAAAAGAAAATCCAGCAATAACTAAACTAAAAAATAAAATTTTATTCATGCTGCTTTCTCCTTTAGTGTTATCTTTTCTACTATTTTTTCTGCTATCTTTTTAACTGCAACATCAAGAGCTTTCTTCTCTATATCTAAAACTCTATCTATATCTACTTTAGCGGATTGTATTTCTTTCTCAGCATCTTCTTGAGCTTTTCTAAGGATTTCAGCAACTATTTGATTTGTTTCATGATGTGCTTGATTTAAGATTTTATCACTTTCTACCTTTCCTCTATTTAAAATTTCTTCAACTTCTTTTAAGATTTCTTGAACCAATGAATTATTTTTCTCTGCTACTTCTAATAAATTTTTAACTGTTTCTTCTCTTTCTGTTAAACTTTGCAAGTAAGGTTGAAGATAGATTTTATTCATTATGAGCATAAATACAAAGAAAATACCAAGTTGAATAAAAAGTGTATAGTCTAAAGATATCCCTACGTGCATAAAATCCTCCTATTTTTCTTGCTTTGTAATTTCAATATATTATAATAACAGAAAATTTTATATATTTCAAATATGCTAAAATTATAAATAAAAAAAAGAGAAAGTAGTGTGTTAAAAGTAAAAAATAAAAAGTACAAATCTACATTAAAACGAATAAAAATAGATATTTATAACATATTAGAAAATGAAAGAAGTCCTCTTAACCATATATACAGTATAATTGCTATAATATTAGTAATAGCATCTTCAATGACTATACTTTTTCTCTTTACACCACAAAGGGAAAATTTACCTCCTGATTTATATACTTTTTTAAAAAATTTCGAAGAGATTAGCTTAATATTTTTCTTAGTAGAATACATCCTTAGATGGTGGGTAATATCAGACTTTTTAGATGACTTTAAAAGCTACGTTAATCAACATGAAACAAAAAATACAAAAGTTTATATTAAAGGGATTTTAAAAGCGTTAGAAGTTAAGTTTAGATGGATGATAAAACCATATTCAATAATAGATTTTCTTGCAATTTTACCTATAATTAGACCTTTAAGGTTGTTAAGAATATTTCAGATTATTAGAATTTTTAAATTAATCAGATATTCTAATGTGTTTAAAAACATAATTAAAGCTTTTAAAGAGCAGTGGTTTATTTTCTTATTTTCTTTTCTGATGATATTTCTTAATATATTTGTTCTTTCATTGATTACGTATGTATATGAATACAATGAAAATAACAAAGAATTTTCTTCTCTATGGATTGCTATCTACTGGGGTATTATTACATCTTTTACTGTTGGCTATGGAGATATTGTTCCTATATCAGAAGTAGGTAGGATGTGTGCCTCTATAATGACTATATTAAATATTATATTTATCTCTATTCTTACTGCTGGATTTTCAGCATCTTTTATAAATAAACTATTAGAATTAAAGGAAGGAGGGATAAAAATGAAAGATTTAAAAGATCATATAGTAATCTGTGGTTACAATGAAACATCAGAAGAGATTCTTAAAAAGATTATGGAAAACAATATAGACAAAGAAAAGCCAGTAGTTTTAATTACAAATGTAAACAAAAAAGATCTTGGAATAGAATTATCTAAATACATAATCTACAAAAGAGGAGATTTCATAATAGAGAATAATCTTTTAGACATAGCTATAGAGAAAGCTTCTGATGTTATCATAGTAGGTGAAAAGCTTGCAAATTTAAATGAAAGGGATACAGATGCACGAACAGCTTTAGCTGGGATGTTAATAAAAACATTAAATCCAAATTGTAAATTGTATGTAGAAGTTTTACTTGATGAAGATGCTGAAATATTTAAAAAACGTATAAAAGCAAGAGAAGTTTTAATACATGGTCAAATTTTAGGTAAAATACTATTTTCAAGTATACTAAATCCAGGAAATACAAACTTAATAGAAACATTAATAAATATAGAAACAGGAATAAGGAAGATAAAAGTTAAAGAGTTGGGGAATGTTAAAAATTTTAAAGAAGTTTTTTTTGATGCAAGAAAATTAGGATTTTTGCCTATTGCTTTAGAAAGAAATAGAAAGATAATATTAAATCCACCTGATGATTTTGAGATTCTTGAAAATGATTATATATTCCTTATTCCAAAAGGTGATATTTCATGAAAAATATTTTAATTACAAGAGAAAAAAATCAGTTTGAAGAAATAAAGAAACTATTTGAAAAAGAAGGTTTTAATCCTATCCCTTTTCCAACAATAAAGTTCGAAGAAGTTGAAAATAATATTAATGTTAATGAGTATGATTGTTTAATATTTACTAGCAAAAACGCAGTTATTTTCTTTTTAAAGAAAAATCAAAATATAAATAATAAAAAAATAGTAGCTGTAGGTGAAAAAACAGCTCAATTATTGGAAAACTATGGTTTTAAAGATATTCTCTTTCCAGAAAATTTCAGTGGAGAAAGTTTGCTAGAGTTTTTAAAGAGTAATAAACATGAATTTATAAATAAAAAAATTGGTTTAGTTAGAGCTTTAGAAGGTAGCGATGTACTTCTTAATCAAAAAGAGTTTAAAGTTGACCTTATAACTGTATACAAAACTGATTTTAACATACCAGAAAATGTAAATACAGTTAAAGATATGTTTAAAAATGGATTGATATATGCAGTAATTTTTTCAAGTCCTTCTACATTTGAAGGTTTCTTAAGAATATTTAAAGAAGAGACTAAAAATCTTTTATCAAAAACAAAAGTTATAGCCATTGGAAAAACAACAGAAAAGTTCATCATTTCAAAAGGTTTTAATGTAAATTTTACTCCTAAAAAGTATACATTTGAAGAAATTGCAAAAAACTTAAAAACTCTCAACAACACCTAAAATTATACCGACTAAAAATCCAATAATAGCTCCGTTTAATCTAATCCATTGAAGTTCTTGCCATGTTAGCTTTTTAACAGTGTTTAAAAACTCTTTATCAGATATAGATTTTATTTTATTCTCTATAGATAAAACTATACTATTGTAGTTATCTAAAATAAGTTTTGATATCTTTTCTTTTAATGTTTTATTTATATTCTCTTTAATATTTTCATCACCATCTAGCTTTTCAAAAACTTTTTCAATAATATCTGGAACAGCTTCTTTAAAATACTTTAAGAGAATATTGATTAAAATATCTTTAACAGAAATTTTTATAAATGATCCAAAAGGAAGCTCTTTGTATAAATCTTTAAATTCTTTTTTATCTGAGATACTTTTACTTATAATTTCTAGCAAAAACTCTGCAAATCTTTCCTTTGTTTTTTCATTTTTTAAGTTATCTAAAATATTTGTTAAATCTATTTTCTCAAGTTCTTTTTCTAAAAACTCTTTACTTATTAAAAACTCAGAAGCAAACTTTATTATCCTTTCTTCAATACTTTTTCTTTTATTTAAGATTAAATTTGTATGGGGACCTATTTTATAAAAAAGTCCATAAACAGCATAAGAATCCGCTATAAAACCTATTAAAGATGCTTCTAATCCATACTTTAAAACTTTAAAAAATATATAACTATCTAAATTTAGATAGCAAATTAAGATTACTAAAATTAAAACAACACAAAAAGATAAGTTTAGTATTTTCTCTAAATACATAGATAGTAAAAGCCTTTCATAGGTAGAAATGGTTCTAATATATGTTTGAAACTAAGATTTTCACTAATTAATCTACCATGTCCCCCTGTTATAATTACTTTGAAAGATTGATTAAACTCTTTCTCTAACCTATCTTTAACACCTTCAACTAAAGAAACATAACCATAGTATAATCCTGATTTTATACTATTTACTGTATTTTTCCCTACTACGCTGTTTGGTTTTCCAAAATCTACTTTTGGAAGCTTTGCAGTTTTTGAGAATAGACAGCTTAAAGATGATTCTATCCCTGGGAATATAAGACCACCTTCATATTCACCATTTTTATTTACTATATCAAAGGTAATCGCTGTTCCAAAGTCTATTACTAAAATTGGTGGTTCAACTACCTTTAAAGATGCAAAAGCATTTAAAACTCTATCTGTCCCTACTTCCGATGGATTATCATAGTTTATTTTTATAGGTAGTTTAATATCTTTTCCAATAACTAATGGTTTAATAGAAAAAGATTTTATAATAGCATCTACGATTTTATTTTCTATCTGGGGCACTACAGAAGAGATAAGGACTTTTTCTAACTTTTTTTTTATATGTTTTTTTATAAAATCTAAATTTATCAACCAATCGTCTGGTGTTTTTTCTATATCTGTTTTAAACTTGAAGGTTTTTATGTTTGATAAATTTTCTACTGTTCCTATCTCTACAGTTGTATTACCTATATCAATACCAATTATCAAGAACTTTTTTCTCCTTCTTTAAAAACAAGATTCCTATACTTAAAGAAATAATCTACTGTAGATTTATACAACTTTTTAGCAAAATCGTTAAGAAATTTATTATCTGCTAATAGTTTTGCATCGTTTTCATTTGTTATGAATGCTATCTCAACTAAAACTGCTGGTATAGAAGGTGTTTTTAATACTGCAAAGTTTGCAGACTCAACTCTTTTAAACTCTGTTTGAGATTTAGTAAGAGTAAAATTTTTTTCTATAAATTTTGCAAAGTTTAAACCTTCTGTCATTGTATGACTTATTGCCATATCTGCAACGATCTTGTTTACACTTGGGTTTGCACTTACTTTTATTACCTTCAAAACTGTTTTATTTTCTCTCTCTTCTACCATCCTTGCAAGTTTAGAAGTTGCACCTCTTAAATTAAGTGTGTATAGATAGGTCCCTGAAAGATTTGGGTTTTCTGATGCGTTTGTATGTATACTAATAAATAAATCTGCCTTCTTTTCTAATGCAACTAATGTTCTATCATAGAGCGGTATAAATGTATCGTTGTCTCTTGTAAGGTATACTTTAAATCTTGGGTCTTTTGCAAGGTAAGATTTTAAACTTAGAGCAACTTTTAGATTTATATCTTTTTCTTTAAGTCCATTTGCTATAGCACCTGGGTCATGTCCACCATGTCCTGGATCTATAACGATAACACGTTTTTTACCAGCATAAAATGATGGTACCTCTATAAATTCTGAATCTTTATCTAAGCTTTCTAAATTTTTTAATATCTTATCTAAGATGTCTTGATTGTTGTTTTTTTCAACAATTTTTTTATGCTCTGGGTATTTTGCTACATTTACTGTTCTTATAAAATCAATTACATATCTATCTGGACCTTTCAGAGCAAATGTTTTTATCGATAGGTTATCTTTAAAATCTATAAAAATTACCGTCTTTTTTCTTTCACTATCTTTTGTTATCTCTAAGGAGTTTATAAATCTCGGATCTAATTTTAGATTTGGTGTCTTAATTTCATCATTAATTTTTAGAATAACGGTATTGCTTATCGGATAAATTTCAACTTCCTTAACACCATCAAAAACTATTCTATAACCATAGTCTTTTACACCTGTTCTTATCTCAAAAGCATTAAGATTTGCAACCCATATAACTAAACTAAAAAAAACAAAGAAGAATCTATTCATAATTACTTTTTCGCCTGTAAATAAAAAAAGTTAAATATATTATACATAAGTCAAATTATATCTCCCACCAAAAAAGATGGGAGATTTTTTATATTTAGAAAGATTCTCTTAATCTTTTAGCTACCTTTACCATGTTTTTTAATGCTGGTATAGTCTCTTTCCAATCTCTTGTTTTTAACCCACAATCTGGATTAACCCATATTAGATTTTTATCTATATATTTTAAAGAACGTTTTACTATTTCTTCTATTTCTTCTTCTTTTGGTATCCTTGGAGAATGTATATCATAAACACCTATACCTATTCCATGGTCATATTTAAATTTTTCAAATGCCAAAAGTATTTCTCCTTTACTTCTTGAAGCTTCAATAGATATAACATCTGCATCCATTTTATGTATATACTCTATAATATCATTAAAATCTGAGTAACACATATGTGTGTGTATCTGTGTTTCTTCCTTCACCGTATTATGGGTAAGTTTAAATGATTTAACTGCCCAGTTTAAATAATAAGCTTGTTTAGATTTTTTAAGTGGTAAACCTTCTCTAAATGCTGGTTCATCTATCTGAATAATTTTAATTCCAGCTTTTTCTAAATCTAAAACCTCTTCTCTTAAGGCTAAAGCTATCTGGTATGCTATGTATTCTTTTTGTATGTCTTTTCTATAAAAAGACCAGTTTAATATGGTTACTGGTCCTGTTAACATTCCTTTAACTGGTTTGTTGGTTAAACTTTGGGCAAAAGTTATCTCTTTTAATGTCATTGGTTCTGGTCTTGATACATCACCATAAATTATTGGTGGTCTTACACATCTTGAGCCATAAGATTGTACCCACCCATTTTTTGTAAATGCAAAACCTTTAAGTTTTTCACCAAAAAATTCAACCATATCTGTTCTTTCAAATTCTCCATGAACTAAAACATCTAAACCTATTTCTTCTTGTATTTTTATAACATTTCTTATCTGTTCTTTTATAAACGAGTCATACTCTTGTTTTGATATTCTACCTGCTTTAAAATCTGCTCTTTTCTTTCTAATTTCTTGAGTCTGTGGAAAACTTCCTATTGTAGTTGTAGGTAAAATTGGAAGTTTGAGAATTTCCATCTGTTTTTTATACCTTGTTTGAAAATCAAAACTTCTAGAAATATCTATATTTTTATATTCTTCTACCAATTTTCTAACATTATCATCTTTCTTAGATTCAAAGAATCTATCAAGATTATAGTTAGGTAAAATAAAATCTTTCTCAAAGAAATCTTTTAACTGCTTTAATTCATCAAGTCTCTCATCTGCAAAAGAAAGAACATTAATTAAATCTTCTGGTAAATGCTCTTTTTCAAACTTTACTGTTATTGGAAGATGAAAAAGTGGAGAAGCATTTGAAAGTATTATATTTTCTTCTTTTGTATACTTTGTTAGGTCTTTAATAAGATTTACTGTCTGTTTTAAATCAGTTTTCCAAGGGTCTCTTCCAGATACAACACCAGCAAATAAAACCTTATCTGAAGGAAAACCATACCTTTTGATATTCTCAAAGTTTTCATTGTTAGATACAAAATCTAAACCTATCCCATAAACAGGAAGGTTTACTAAACTATCATAAGCCGATAAACTTTCATAATAAGTTTGAACTATTACCTTTAGACTTTTCAATCCATCTACAACTTTTTTATAAATTTGATTTATAAGGTCTATTTCCTTTTCTCTTAAATCTAATACAAAAGCTGGTTCATCTAACTGGACATACTCTACTCCTTCTTTCTCAAGTTCTAATAAAACTTGATTGTAAAGTTTAGCAAATATGTCTAAAAATCCTTCAAACTTTTCACTTTCATTAGCTTTTACCATTTCCATTAAGAAAGTATTACTTTGTTTTTGATAAACTTTTGAAATATAAACAAATGTAAAAGGTCCTACTAAAACAGGTTTAGATTTTATATTAAAGTTTTCCTTAACATATCTAAAAGATTCTAATGGTCTATTTTTAACAAGTTTAATATCTCCTGAAAGTTCTGGCACTATGTAATGGTAGTTTGTATCAAACCATTTTGTCATCTCACAAGCAATAGCTTCATCTGTACCTCTTGCCATAGCAAAATACTGACCTAAACTATCTTGAATATTTTTAAATCTTTCTGGTATTACATTAAACATAGTAGCCACATCTAAAACAAAATCATAAAGTGAAAAATCATTTGAAGGAACAATATCAACACCTTTTTCTATCATCTTTTTTATTCGCTCATCATTTATTGCTCTAACTTGATTTAAAAACTCTTCTTTTGTAACAGCTTTTTTCCAGTAAGATTCTAAAGCTTTTTTTAACTCTCTGTTTGGCCCTATTTTTGGATAGCCATAAACTGTTGTTTTCATACAAAAACCTCCTGCAAATGAAAATTATTTGCAATTATATTAACATATAAAAATTTCAAATGCAAACTATTTGCATTTATAGAAAAATGGGAAATATTATACCTATGCTATAATAGTTGTTATCAAAAGGATAAGGAGAATGATGGAAAGTTTAAAAATACCTGAAGGTTATAAAATTACAAAACAGAGAAAAGCTATTTTAGAAGTTTTAGAGTATTTTGAAACACCGGTCCATGCAGAGGATATATTTTTAAAACTTAAAGACCTTGGAATGGATATAAGTTTATCTACAATATATAGAAATCTTGATATGCTTCAGAAACAAGGTTTAGTAGTTAAAGCTTATATGTTAAATGAAGATAAAGCACGTTTTGGTTTAAGTTCTAAAAAAAATTATCTTGTTTGTCAAGAGTGTAAAAAGATAGTAATCATTGATAACTGTCCTTTTGAAAAATTTAAAGAAGAACTTATAGAAGTTCACGGTTTTGACATTTTAGGTCATAGTATTGAAGTTTATGGGATATGCCCAGATTGTAAAAACAAATTAAAATAATCTAAATCTTTCCCTTTTATTAAAAGCTAGCATAAGAAATGTTATAACAGTTATTTGAATAAAAAATAGTAAAAAGTGTATATAAAAAACTTTAAGTTGATTAGATGTGATATAAAAAATTATCTCTATTAATTTATAAAATCCATAAGATAAAACTAAACCAATTAAATAACCAGCTTGTTTGACTATATCAAGTACTGAGAGAAGTTTTTTGTATCTCAATATTATTGTTTCTGTTCTAACAAGGTAAGAGCCAAATAAAAATGTAATCTGATAACCACTGTATATACATAATGCTGTAGTGTATGAAAAAGGTTTTAAAAGAAAAAAAACTACTATAAATAACATAATCATCTCAACAAATAAAGATATCCTAAAAAACATTTTTCTATTCATTATCTTTTCATAAAACTTTGCTATCACCATACTACCTAAAGCCAACAAAATACCACCAACAGAAAAAATAGAGGGACTTAAAGGTTGGTATAATGTAAAAACAGAACCTATAGAAAGCCCTGCAAAAATCGAGTTAAAAAATTTATAACTAAAGTAGTATTTAACCTTCATAACTAAAACTTTCCAGTAATACCAGCATATACAGACCTACCAAAAGAAGCATAACCATAAACAGTTTGATAGTATTTATTTGTTAAATTATCAACTTTTAAATAACCAGAAATATATTTACTTAAATCAATATTAAAAATAACATTTAGTAAAGTATAAAATCCTGTTTGTTTATTATTTGAATCTTTTTTATTTCCGATATATTCACCGTTTAAAACTATATTTAAATTATCAACTGGAAAAAGAGAAATATTAAAATCTATCTTCTCTTTAGGTCTCCTTGGTAAATCTTTATCGTCTTTATCTTTTGCTGAAAGATTTGTATAACTTAAATAGATACTTGATTTTAATGATTTTAAATCTTTTTTATAAGAAAGTTCTATACCTTTTATAGTTGAGGTCCCCACAATGTTAGCATAACGGAATGTTAATAAATCAAAATCTATCAAATTATTAATTTTATATTTAAAAAATGTTAAATTAAAACCAAATAAATTTACTCCAATATCATAGTTTTTAGAATCTTCAGGGTTTAAATTTTTATTCCCAAAAATACTATAAAGTTGGTACATTGTTGGAATGTTATAGGATGTTCCATAGTTTGCATACAGATCTATATCTTCTTTTATGATATACTTCCCACCAATTTTGTATGTAGATTTATCTGAGAAACTACTGTAGTTATCATATCTTACTGTCTGAGATAATATGATACTGCTAAATTTATTTACATTTGTAAAGTAGTAACCTGTATCATGGTACCTTCCAGTCACATTACTATCAGACTCTTTAAAATCTTGTCTAACCAATCCATAAACGATAAATGAATCTTTAAGGTAGTTCCAGTTACCTCTAAATCCAAACTCAGTTAAATTTCCTTTATAACTATAATTTGGATTCCATCCTGTTGGTTCATAGTATGACCTATCAAAATCAGAAAGGTTACTATAAAGTTGTAATTCATGTTTACCTATGGTCTTTTTATATTGAAAGTTGTAAAATTTTTGATTTATATGTGCCTTATTATTTGCATCTGCAGGTTGCCATGTAATACTATCAAAACCATCATAATTAACAATAGCATCAATAAACTTCATTGAAGTTTCAAATCTATCCCTTTCTGTAATATTTAAACCAATTTTTAAATTCACAGTATCATTTTTATATTTATCAGACTCCATGTTTAAATCTTTCCATCTTTTACCATAAGGTTCAGCAGCAGATATAGAATAACTATCAAATCTGTGTAATCCAAATAATAAATCTATTTTATCATTAGCTAAAGTAATTGTAGTACCGTACTTTTTTGTAGTATAACTTCCATATTCAAAATAAGCGTTTAAATGGATACCTTTTTTTGGTTTTTTAGTGATTATATTGATAACACCAGCAGAAGCATCTGGACCCCAAACACCAGATTGACTACCTTTAATAACTTCTATTTGTTCAATATCTGAAATTAATATATGCTCCAACATAGCTCCATTTAAACCAGTTATATCGTTTAACCTTATTCCATCTAACATAATTAAAGTTCTTTTAGGATCCATACCTCTTAAATAAACAGATGTTGGTTGACCATATCCACCATTTGATGAAAAAGATACACTTGAAAGTTTATTTATAACATCTATCAATATAGTAGCTTTTAGATCTTTTATCTCATCTTCTTTAATAATATTTACAGAAGATGTTGAGTATTTAATTTCTGTTGACGTGTTATAAACAGAAAATAGTTTTAAAGACTCTTCTGCAGATGCAAAGCCAACAACTAAACCTACAACAGCTAACCTTTTCATTTATCCTCCAATGCAAATAAAAATTATTTGCAATTATTTTAACATAAGATTAAGTTTATAAATTTATTAAAAATTTAACTTGATTTTATTATAATTTTTTTGTTAAAATAACATTAAATATAATAATCATTAACAAAAGGAGGATGCTGATGAAAAAAGCACTTTTTTTGGCAGCAATTCTATCGTTGAATCTCTTAGCTAGTGGAGAGGAGGTTTTAAAGTTAGAAAAAATTCAGTTTACTGCTACAAAGTCAGAAAGACCAGAGAAAGAAACGCCAGTTTAGCTATAGTTGTTTCTTTTATTTTTAGAAATGGTGATTACTGTAAATATATTTGTCCTATCGGAGCTATTAACACAGCTTTTAACAGAGTAGGTTTTACTTGGTTATCTACAAATCAAGAAGAT
>JBBIPN010000018.1:0-20222 GCA_037442825.1 Sulfurihydrogenibium sp.
TTAATATGAGAATTGACAATCTTTCAATGAGAACATCTCAAGTAGAACAAGAACGAAAAGAAGCATTATTAAATAAAGATATAATACATGATATACTGATTAGACTTAGGACATTAGAAGCTAAAGTTGGTTAAAGTTACATTGATTATAAAAAACACACTTTTCACATAAAGGAACCTTTTTACACACATTTTTACAATGGACAACAATCAAAGCATGAAACTCTTTATATAAAGAAATATCTTTTTCTATTTTTTCTGTTATAAACATTTGAAGTTTATCGTAAGATATATCTTCACTTTCAATGATACCTATTCTATAAAAAAGGCGCTTAGTATAACTATCTACAACAAAAAAAGGTTTATCTAAGCCATAAAGAAGAATAGAATCTGCTGTTTCTTTACCTATTCCTTTAATTTTCAATAAATCTTCTCTCTCTATTTCGTAAGGTTTTTTTGAGATAAAAAGCTTTGATAACTCTACTATTACTTTTGCTTTTTGATTATAAAATCCAGCAGGTTTTATAAGAATCTTTAATTTGTTTTCATCTATCTTTGATAAAGAATAAAAATTAAGAATATCCTCATTTATTAAATTTTCTAAAGCATTTTCTACGTTTTTCCAAGAAGTGTTTTGTGTTAAAACAGCACCAATACAGATTTCTGCTAATTTATCTTTATTATTTTCATGGGTAGGCCACCAGTTTTGGTAACCATAAGTATCTAAAAGTTTTTCATAAATTTCTAAAACTGTTTTTCTCATTAATAATAGTATACATTATAAAAATAAAGTTCCAACTTAGATATGTTAAAATTTATATACGACTTTTTAACTTGTATGGAGGTTTTTTATGGCTGGTCATAGTAGATGGCACAATATAAAAAATAAAAAAGCAAAAGCTGATGCTATAAAAGGTAGATTATTTACAAAAGTTATAAAGGAGATAACTATAGCAGCAAGACTTGGTGGTAGTGACCCTGAAGCAAACCCAAGGTTAAGAATGGCTATAGAAAAAGCCCGTGAAGTAAACATGCCTTTAGAAAATATAGAAAGGGCTATAAAAAGAGGTACTGGTGAGCTTGAAGGTGTAAGTTATGAAGAAGTTCAGTATGAAGGTTATGGGCCAGGTGGTGTTGCAGTAATAGTAGAAGCTACAACAGATAATAGAAACAGGACAACAGCAGAAGTTAGACATATATTTTCAAAGTATGGTGGTAATCTTGGTTCTTCTGGATGTGTATCTTTCTTATTTGAAGATAAAGGGATTATAAACGTTGATAAAAGTAAATATTCAGAAGAAGAGACTTTAGAAAAATCTATAGAAGCAGGTGCTGAAGATGTTATTATGGATGACCCAGACTTCTATGAAATAAGGACATCTTCCACAGATTTTTATAAAGTAAAAGAAAATTTAGAAAAGATGGGTGTAGAAATCTCTAATGCAAACCTTACAAAAATACCTACAACAACAGTTTCTATAGCAGATGAAGAAACTGCATCAAAACTTATGAAACTTTTAGATGCACTCGAAGACAACGATGACGTTCAAAAAGTTTATGCAAACTTTGATATTCCAGAAAATATACTATCTAAATTAGAAAGTTAATGGAGAAAGTTTTAGCTATTGACCCATCAAGTAATAAAACAGGTTATGTTATTGCAATTGTCGATAAAGAAAAAGAGAAAATAGAAGTTTTAGATTTTAATTTTATAAACTTAAAAAATATAAAATACTATTTAGAATATCTATATAAAAGTTTAGAAGATTTGATATTAAAGTATAAAATAGATAAGATTATCTTAGAAAAGCCATTTTACGGTATAAATGCACAAACACTTATAAAACTCGGTGAAATAAGAGGCATTATTTTATTACTTTCTCAGGTTTATAAGATAAATTTAGTTGAGTTTACTCCTGCTGAAGTAAAAATCTGTATTACCGGTTATGGCCGTTCTAATAAAGAAGAAGTCCTTTCTATGGTAAATAGAATCTTCCAAAGAGATATAAAAGATTACGATGTTGCAGATGCTTTTGCTGTTTTACAATGTTATTATTTAAATAATATTTAGTTGAGGTTAGTATGAAAAAGTTTTTTGTAGTCCTTTTATTAATTTTCTCTTTATCTTACAGTCAAACATGTGAAGGAATGTTTAACGTATACGATAGCTGTTATGATATTAACAACTGTGATGAAGGATACGACTCTGTCTTTTCATTAAGTAGTTCTGTAGGGCTTTCAAAAGCATCATCAGAAAAGTTAGCTAATATATGTAAATCTTCTTGTTTAAATAAAAAAGCAAATGTTAAAAAGCTATCAAAAGAAGAATTTTTAGAAACATTCTGCCCAAAAATAACGGAGGTTAAAAAAGTTGGAAATCCTCCTGGCAACAACAAATGAAGGTAAAATTAGAGAACTAAGATATTTATTAGAAGGTTTAGATGTTAATCTGCTATCATTGGTAGATATGAAAGAAAAAATAGAAGTAGTTGAAGATGGTAAAACATTTTTAGAAAATGCTGTAAAAAAAGCTGTTGAGTATGGAAAGTTTTATAAAATGCCAGTTATTGCTGAAGATTCTGGTCTTGAAGTAGATACACTTGAAGGTTTACCAGGTGTATTTTCTGCAAGATTTTATGAAATTGATTATTGTAAAGATGTATTAAAAAATATTGATGTTTCCAATCTATCTAAGGATGAAAAAAACAACTTAAAACTTTTAAAAGTTCTTGAGGGTAAAGAAAATAGAAAAGGGAGATATAAAACAGTAGTGGTTTTTTACAATAATGATTTTGGTTTATGGACAGAAGGAAGTTGTGAAGGTTATATAGGTTATAAACCAGAAGGAACCGGTGGTTTTGGTTATGACCCTATTTTTCTTCCAGAAGGGTACAATACCACTATGGCAAATTTGCCAATAGAAGAAAAAAACAAGATTAGTCATAGAGGAAAAGCTTTAAAAAAGTTAGTTGACTTACTTAGAAAGGTTTTATAAATGGGTTTATCTGTTATTATACTAACAAAAAATGAAGAAAAGAATATAGAGAGAGCTATAAAAAGTGTTGAACCTATAGCTGATGAGATAATAGTATTAGATAGTGGTTCTACAGATAAAACTGTAGAGATAGCTAAAAGTTTGGGAGCAAAAGTTTTTTTTAGAGAGTTTGACAATTTTTCTTCCCAAAAAAATTATGCTATTGGTTTAAGTAATGAAGGATGGATTTTTTCCTTAGATGCAGATGAAGAAGTCTCTAAAGAGTTAAGGGAAAGTATAAAAAAAGCTATTGAAAAAGGTGACTTTAGCTGTTATGAAGTACCGCGGAGGACATACTATTTAGGTAAGTTTTTAGATTATGTTTGGTATCCAGAGTATATAGTTAGACTGTTTAAAAAAGGTTATGGAAAGTATGAAGGTCAGCTTCATGAAAAATTAGTATGTAATGGAAAAGTTGGAAGATTAGAAGGAGATTTATATCATTACTCTTATAAAAATCTCTACCACCAGTTTATAAAAACAGTTGATTATGCACAAAAGATGGCAGAGATTTTATATAAAAAAGGTAAAAAACCAAAACTATATAACCTTTTAATAAACCCAATATTTATCTTCATAAAGCTTTTTTTTATTAAAAAAGGTTTTTTAGAAGGTAAAAGAGGAATAATAATAGCTGTATCTGGCTTTGTTTATGTTTTTTTAAAGTATGCTTTTCTGTATGAACTTCATTTAAAAGAAAAATATAAATATAAACTATGGTAATTTAAACTATTTTCATAGAAACAACAGTTTTTACCATTCCATTTTCTTTTTTAACTTGAGTGTAAGCGTAAACTTCAACATCTTCTTGAGTAGATATTTTTTTAGCTCTAATATTACTCATTTTTTTATCTCTAAGGGCAACATAGTTATCTGTAGGTAGATAATCATTCTTTTTTATCTCTTCAATAAATCTATCACTTGCTAAAATCTCTTGACTTTCATCAGAAATATCTATACCTTCCAATACTATAATCAACTGTTTTACATCACTCATCCTATTACCTTAAATATTGAATTTTCCCTTAGATTTAACTATTAATTAAGATGGTAAGCAATGATTTATTTCATACTCCAAAATAGATATTGACATTTTAGTATAGTAGACTATAATAATTTAACAATAAAACACTAAAGTTATTTAAAATGGAGGATATAAAATGTTTAGTGAGAATCTTTTAGATAAAAAAGCCAAGGAAATTTTAGAACTTTCAAAAAGTATAGCTGTAAAAAATAATGACTCAATGGTTGATACAGATCATTTACTACTTGCTTTAATATCAAAAGGTGACTCTCCTTTAATGAAAATATTAGAAAAAAGAGGAATAGATAAAAAAGCACTAAAAGAAAATATAACAAACTATCTTAACGATATTTACAACCAAATTAATAAAGCTGTTGAAGACTATTCCAACTATCTTAAAAATCTACAATCTCAACTATCTCAAGCAAGAAACCAAGCTTCAGAGATATATAAAGAGTTAAAGTATATAAAAACTCAGAAAGAAAAATTAAAGAGAGAATTGTCTTTTGAATCTGAGTTTTTCTTTAGTGGTAAAAGTAGACTTGAACTTGAAAAATTGTCTATATACGAAAAACAGTTAGAATCCAACTTAAGAGATCTAAAATCTCAACTTTCACAGTTAACAGATAGTATATCAGCAGAAAAATTTTTATCTGGAGATATAAATCTACTATCTTTCATTTATAAGATTGCAGAAAATGATTCTTTAATAAAGCAGGTTGAGGATTTAGGTTTTTCAAAAGATAGATTTGTAGAAAAGATTATAGAAAAAGTAATAGGTTCAAAAACTTCTAAAGTTTATAGCTCTAAATTGGTAAAAGTTTTAGAAAATGCAGAAAAGATAGCATTTAATAGCAGTTCAAGTACAGTTACCTTGACATATATCGCTACTTCACTGGTAGAAAGTAAAGATACCATAGCTGGTAAAATTTTGGATGAATTATTTAATATCTCAAAAAAAGAAGGAGGAAAAGAAACTATGGAAGGAAAAAACATACAGCAAGAGATGGCTGAAGAAGAAAAATCAACATTAGAAAAATTTACAGTTGATTTAACAAAGCTTGCAAAAGAAGGTAAGCTAGACCCTGTAATAGGTAGAGAAAGAGAAATACAACAAGTGATAGAGATCTTATTAAGAAGAACAAAAAATAACCCTGTTTTAATTGGAGAAGCAGGTGTAGGTAAAACTGCAATTGTAGAAGGTTTAGCTCAAAAAATAGTAAATAAAGAAGTACCAGAGGAACTTGTTAATAAGAAAGTACTCTCCCTTGACCTTGGTGGTCTTGTTGCAGGCACAAAGTATAGAGGTGAATTTGAAGAGAGGATAAAATCTCTTATTGATGAACTTAAAAAGGACCCAAATATAATTCTCTTTATTGATGAGGTTCATACAATAGTAGGAGCTGGTAAAGGAGAAGGAGCGTCAGATGCTGGTCAGTTACTAAAGCCAGCGTTAGCAAGAGGTGAAATTAGAGTTATAGGTGCTACAACTTTAGATGAATATAGAAAATACATAGAGAAAGATCCAGCATTAGAGAGAAGATTCCAACCTGTTTACGTAGAAGAACCAGATATAGACACAACCATAGAGATATTGAGAGCATTAAAACCTAAACTTGAAAAACATCACTCTGTAAAAATAAGTGATAAAGCTATTGAAGCAGCAGCAAAATTAACAGGTAGATATATCCCATCAAGAAAATTCCCAGATAAAGCTATAGATGCTTTAGATCAAGCTTGTGCAAGGAAAAAACTAAAACTAACGTATGCTTCTCCAGAAGTTATAGAACTTGAAAGAAAGATAAAACTTTTTGATGAACAGATAGTACAAGCTTCTTTAGATGGTAACTATGAAAAAGAAGCTAAACTAAAAATAGAAAAAGCAAACCTTGAAAAACAACTAAAAGAGTTGAAATTAAAATCTTCTAATGAAAGAACCAAATTAGAAGAACTACAGCTTAAACTTGAAGAGATAGAAAAGCAGATAGAACACTTTAGTCAAAAAGGTGATTATGAAAAAGAAGCTGAGTACAAGATTAAAAAAGCTCAAATAGAGAAAGAAATAAAAGCACTACAACAAAAGCTTTCAGAATCTGCTGTAGTTACAGAAGATGATGTATCAGAGGTTGTTGCAGAATGGACAGGAATACCTATATCTAAGATGAAAGAAGAGGAGATGGAAAGATTGCTACAATTAGAGGAAGAGATGCATAAGAGATTGATAAACCAAAAACATGCAGTAAAACTTGTTGCAGAAGCCATTAGAAGAGCAAGGGCAGGACTTTCTGATCCAAGAAAACCACTGGCATCATTTATGTTCCTTGGACCAACTGGTGTAGGTAAAACAGAACTTGCTAAAACATTGGCAGAGTTATTGTTTGATGATGAAGATGCAATGATAAGACTTGATATGTCAGAGTTCAAAGAAGAACATTCTGTAGCTAAATTAATAGGTGCACCACCAGGATATGTAGGATATGAAGAAGGTGGAAAACTTACAGAAGCTGTTAGAAGAAGACCTTACAGTGTAATACTTCTTGATGAGATAGAAAAAGCCCATCCAAGAGTGTTTGATTTATTCTTACAAGTTTTAGATGATGGAAGATTAACAGATTCTCAAGGTAGAACTGTCAACTTTAGAAATACAGTTATAATAATGACTTCAAACATTGGAAGCCAATATTTAACAATGATACCTGTTGATGTTCCAGAAGATGTTATAGAAAAAGAGTTTGAGATTGCTAAGAAAAGAGTTCTTGAAGAGATAAAAAATTACTTTAGACCAGAATTTTTAAACAGAATTGACGAGATAATAGTATTTAAACCTCTATTTAGAAAAGATGTATTCCAAATAATCGATCTAATGATTCATGCTTTAAATAAAAGACTATACGATAGAAATATTAAAATAGAACTTACAGATGAAGCAAAAGAATTATTAATGAAACTTGGTTATGACCCACTTTATGGTGCTAGACCTATGAGAAGAGCTATTCAAAAGTATGTTGAAACACCATTATCTGAAAAGATATTAAGAAGAGAAATAAAAGAAGGTGATACTGTTTTAATCTATTCTGAAGGTGAAAATTTTGTATTTAATATAAAGCAGTAGATTTTAAGCCCTCTCTTTAATTAGGGAGGGTTATTTTTATTTTATATCAAAGTTTGCAATTACTGGAGCATGGTCTGAAGGTTTTGGTGTTTTTCTCCTTCTTGGCCAGAGGTCTACTTCAACATTCTTTAAATTTTCTAATAAAGGTTTTGAGATGAGAATGTAATCTATCCTCATTCCTTCATTTTTCCAAATAGCTCCGCCTATATAATCCCACCATGTAAATTGTTGTTTGTTTGGATATAAATATCTAAAAGAGTCTATTAATCCAAGATTTAAAAGCTCTTTTAATAAATCTCTTTCTTCCTTCATCGTTCCAATGCTATCTTCTAAAATCTCTGAATCATAAACATCGAAATCTTCTAACGCAATATTTAGATCTCCAAGAAGTATTATTTTTTGCTTTTCAAAATCAAAAGTATCTCTTAAATATTCAATAAAATGTTTATACCAGTCTAATTTATAGTAATATTTTTCTGTACCTCTTAAATTTCCATGTGGTGCATATGTATTTATAATAAAAATATCATCTATATTATCTATAATAACTCTTTTTTGATTATCAAATTCATCATGATTTAAGCCTTTTTGAAAAGATTTTAATGGAATTTTAGAGAATGTAGCAACACCATTGTAAGCTTTTTGACCTAAAATATCGTAGTATAAAAAACCTAACTCTTCAAATTCTTTTAAAGGAAAATCTTTTTCTTGTACTTTTATCTCTTGAAAACAAAGGACATCAATATCATTATTTCTGTGGTTTAACCACTGAATTAATAGATCTTTTCTTACTTTAATAGAGTTTATATTAAAAGTACATACTTTCATTCGCTTCCATTTTTACCATAGTTATTCCAAAGTTTATACATTCCAACTATAAAAACTATCAGTACTGTAAACCAAACTATAAAAAGAGCTATATAACCAGATTTTGCTATAATCTTTTCTATTGTTAATCCACCTGTCTTTATAATGTATGAAATTAAAAAAACAATAATGAGAGAAGCTATTAAACTATATCTCATAGGTTTTATCTTCCAAGCTAATCTAATACCTACCAATAGAAAAAATATAATCCATAAAGTAATAATATTATCAAGAATCAGCTCCATATTAGGAACCTCCTTGAAAAAGTTAGTTGATTAAAATTATAACCTAAATCTAGGTTTTAATAAAATTTAAAAAATATTAATTTGTCTTGTTATATTATATTTATATTACTTTACCAGGAGATTTAACCATGGCTGAAATTAAAGGAGAAATTAATCAAGAGGTAATAGAGACTCTTATTAATCTAACAAAAAATATAATAGGGGAGAAAGCTACAGAAAATATTGTTAGAGCTGTTATGGAAAAAAATAAGGAAAACTGTACTGGAAGAGATATAGTATTTGCCTTTGCTGATGAAATTCAAAGTATGTTTGGTCAAAATGGTGGTTATGCTACTATAAGACAGCTTGGTAGAGAAGTTGCTAAAGTTTTAATGGATTCTCATCCAAAGGAAGGGTGGGAAGACCTTTTAGAAAAATCTTTAAATACTTTTGGTTTTGCTTACAAGATAGAGAGAAATGAAAATGAAGCTTATATATGTAGCTGTGTTTTTTATGAAGGTGCTTTAAAACCAAGGAAACTTGGTCCTATTGAACATTGTGTATGTTGGTGTGGTTGGGGATTTATTGAAGCTTTTGTTAGAGCTTTAGAGGAAGGTGTAAAAGGTATAAAATGGGCAGAGAGAGATTATGAAAATCAAAAATGTAGGTTTATATTTTTAAGATAGATTTTTTATATATTTGTAAAGTATTATGCAATAACATAGCTACTGTCATAGGTCCAACACCACCTGGTACTGGTGTTATAGCGAAAGCTTTTTTGCTAACATTTTCAAAATCTACATCTCCTACTATCTTACCTTCTAATCTATTTATACCAACATCTATAACTACACAACCTTCCTTTACCATATCTGCTGTTATAAGGTTTGGTTTTCCAGCAGCTACTACAAGAATATCAGCTTTTAATGTATGAGATTTTAAATCTTTTGTGTTTTTATGGCAGATTGTAACTGTTGATTTTTCATCTTTTAAAAATAGTAAGCCCATAGGCTTACCAACTATATTACTTGCTCCTACAACAACAACATCTTTTCCAAAGGTATCTATGTTATACTCTTCTAAAAGTTTCATTATTCCAAAAGGTGTACATGGTAAAATTCCGTCATCCCTACCTGTTGCAAGTTTTCCTACATTGATAGGATGAAATCCATCTACATCTTTATGTGGATTTATTGCTTCGATTATTTCAAGTGTATTTATATGAGAAGGTAAAGGAAGTTGAACTAAAACACCATCAACTTCATCATCACCATTTAAATCACCTATCAGTTCAATAAGTTCTGTTTGTGTTATATTGTCTTCTAAAAAGAAAGGTTTTGACCTTATTCCTACTTGCTCTGAATCTTTAATCTTTTTGTTTACATAAATCTGGCTTGCTGGATTGTTTCCAACAAGTATAACAGATAATGTTGGTTGTCTATATCCTTCTATTATAAAATTTTTTATCTCTTCTTTAATTTGGGTTTTTATTTTTTCTGCTAAAGCTTTTCCATCCAATAAAATCAAAAAAGCCTCCTTTTAGTGTTTAAAGTGTCTCATCTTAGTAAATATCATAGCTATATCATACTCGTTACAAGCTTGTATAACTTCTTCATCCCTAATAGACCCACCTGGTTGTATTACAGCTTTAATACCATACTTTGCAGCAAAATCAATACTGTCTCTAAATGGGAAAAATGCTTCTGATGCTAAAACGCTATTTTCAGTAGATAATCCAAACTCTTTTGCTTTCTTTACAGCAGTTTCTAAACTATCTACCCTAGATGTCTGTCCTACACCTATACCAACTGTTCGTTGATTTTTAGCTATCACTACAGCATTAGATTTTACATGTTTAACCACTTTTAGTGCAAAAAGAAGGTCTTTTAATTCTTCTTCTGTAGGTTCCCTTTTTGTTACTACTTTTAGTTCATCATATAAACCTAAATCTCTATCTTGGATTAGATAACCGCCTGTTATTCTTTTTAAATCTTTACCTACTGGTTTTTTATCAAAGTTTGACATTTTTACTAATCTTAAATTTTTCTTTGATTTTAGTATCTCTAAAGCTTCTTTTGTAAATGATGGTGCAGCTACAACTTCTAAAAATAATTTTGTTAACTCTTCAGCTGTATCTTTATCTAACTCTCTGTTAAATGCTACTATACCACCAAAAGCTGATTTTGGATCTGTTTCTAATGCTAACTGATAAGCATTCTTAATATTTTCTGCAACTGCTACACCACAGGGATTGTTATGTTTAACAATAACAGATGCTGGCCCTTCAAACTCTTTTACAAGTATTACTGCAGCTTCTACATCAAGATAGTTGTTATAAGACATTTCTTTACCTTGCAAAATTTCACTGTCTGCTACAGAAAAACCTTCTTCTAAAGGGTTTATATAAAGTGCTGCTTTTTGGTGTGGGTTTTCTCCATAACGTAAAGAAGATTTTAGTCTCATAGGGATTGTTAGTGTTTCTGGGAAGTCTTCATTTATGCCAAACTTTTCGTTTAAAACGTTAGATATTAAACTATCGTATACAGCTGTATGTCTAAATGCCTTTACAGATAGTAGTTTTTTTGTTTCTAAGGATATTTCATTTTTTTCTTTAAGCTCAGTTATAACTAAATCATAGTCTTTTGGATCTGTTATAATTGCTACATGCTTATAGTTTTTTGCTGAAGCTCTAACCATTGCTGGTCCGCCAATATCTATATTTTCTATAATTTCATCTAAATCTGCACCTTTTTTAACTGTAGCTTCAAAAGGATATAGATTAATAGCTACTATATCAATAGTTTGGATATCATTTTCTTGAAGCTGTTTTATATGGTTTGGATTATCTCTTAAAGCAAGTATCCCACCATGTATTTTAGGATGTAATGTTTTTACTCTACCATCGAGTATCTCTGGAAATCCAGTTATCTGTGATACCTCTATGACGTCTATACCATTTTCTCTTAAATATTTAGCTGTTCCTGATGAAGATATTATTTCATACCCTAAATTCACCAATTCTTTAGCAAATTCTGATATATTTGTCTTATCTGATACAGATATTAAAGCTTTTTTCAACGATTTTCTTCCTCCTTATTTTGGTTTGTTTGTTCTTCTTTTATAGACTGTTTTATTATATCTTCCATTATATTTGCTAAAATTTCTCCTCTTGAGTATATGTTATGTTCTTTTAATGCTCTATCTCTTCCTTTCCTTCCTATCTCTTCTCTTTCATCCTCTGCTTCTTCAAGGTAATAACCTATTTTCCCTTCTATCTCTATAAAATCCATAGGATGATATGTTATTATTTCCTCTTCTGGTGTAAAGAAGGATTTTGATGATAGTCTTTCTTCTACAAATGTTAATGTGCCAGTTGCAACACTATCAAAAACTGTAAAACCTAGACTTGTAGGGATAAATGGTGGTTGACTTAAAAGAGATATTTTTGATTTTGATATAAAATCTATAACATCTGATTGAGAATATATATCTTCATGAACAACAACATTTTCTTTTACTTCACCGTTTACAGGTCCAAGAATGTTTACTTCGTAGTTTTCTATAGATTCTACTATGTTCCATCTTCTTAAGTTCATAGCGTAAAGTCCAATTTCTACAAGAAGGTTCATAAATTCTTCTTCATTTTCTTGTTGAAACTTTAATAGTGCTGATTGAAATTCTGGTGCAAGTTGGGATAGTAAATAACCAGAAGCAAATCTAATAGGCATATCTGGATTTCTATAAATAAGTCTACCAAGTTCTATAGAAAAACCTAAAAGATTAGGGTCAAATCTTTCTCTCCAGTTGTTTTCTATTATGTTTGGATCTGTAATAGGTCCTATAAAAGCAATTTCAAACTGTTTTTCTTTTAAAGGTGGTATTTTAGAAGGATTTGTCCCAGGTGGTATCAATGCAACATTTTTACCTGCTGTTCTAAGCCAGTTAGAGTGTTCTATATCTACCGTTGCGTAAAGTATTTGGTTTGAATTTAAAATAGGTTTTATTTTTGTAAAATGAATCATAGGGTCATCTATAAACCATGTTATATGGATGTTTCCAAGCATATCACAAAGTGCTCTTTTTTCTCCTTCACTTTCTCCGTAAATCATACCGTCTAAATTTATATCAAATGTAAAAAGTGGTTTATATTCAATCAGTTGGTTAACAACATCTTGGACATTTTCAGCTGTAATTTCGATTGTTTTTGTTTCAAAATTTCTAGCAGATACAGATTTACTTAATCCGTTTATTATATTATCTACAATATTTTTTGGATCAGGTGTTTTAAAAAAAATAACCCTTGGTTTTAAAATTTTATTTTCTTCCATTGTTACTCCTCTATAATTTGAATTTTTGCACCTTCTCTATCTATATCAAGGACTTTATACTCTGCATTTATACCAGCTTCTTTAAATGCTAAAACCATTGATTTACCAATTTCATCAAAGTTTTCTGTTGCTAAAGCTAACATTGTACTACCAGCACCACTTAAAGATGCTCCAATTGCTCCAGAATCGTAAGCATTTTTTATTACTTTATCAAAGTTTGGTATCAATGTTTTTCTGTATGGTTGATGTAATCTATCTTCCATTGCTACTTTTAATAAATCGTATCTTTTTTCCTCAATGGCTCTTAAAAATAAGGTAGCTCTTTGAAGATTAGATATAGCATCTTTCAGTGGTACTTCTTTTGGTAAAACAGATCTTGCTAACTCAGTAGACAACTCAAAATCTGGAATAACAACTACAGTTTTAATATCTTCTGGAAAATCTATTTTACTGTAGTATGTTTTTTCTTGACTTTTTAATGCTGTGATAAAACCACCTTTCCATGCTGGTAAAAGGTTATCTGGGTGTGGTTCAAATAGATATGCAGTTTTAAAAAATTCTTCATCTGTTAAATGTTTTTTATGAACCGTATAAGCTGTTAGAATTCCTGCTACAATAGCAGTGGCACTACTTCCAAGCCCCCTTGCTACTGGAATGTTTATTGTTTGCTTTAATTTTGCTCCGTAAAATGTTTTTCCTTCCTTTTCGCATAGATATTTTATTACTTTTATATAAAGATTGTTTTCTGGATTTTTTAAATACTCATTTTTTGGTATAGATTCTATATAGACACCATCTGCTTCTTCTACTTCAAACTCGTTGTAAAGTGTTAAAGCTAATCCAAAAGTATCAAAGCCAGCTCCTAAATTTGCAGTTGTAGCTGGGACTTTAACTTTAACAATTTTTTTACTCATTTATTCTACCTTCTAATATATCAACATACTCTTTTATACCCCTTTGTATAGAGTATCTTGGAATAAAACCTAACTCTTCTTTTATCTTTGTCATATCTGCTTGGGTATACTCTTGATAAAAGTCATAAGGACAGTCAAAGTACTCTGGTTCTAAATTTGTTCCTAATGCTAAATTTAAGTACTTTATAACGTCATTGAAGGATGTAGCTTCTCCACTACCTACATTGTAAACTGTAGATTTTGGAGCTTTTGCAGCAAGTATTGTTGCATCAACAGCATCTTTTACATAAACAAAATCTCTCTTTTGCTGACCCCATTTAAATATTCTTGGATTTTTTCCTTGTTTCATCTGGAGATAAAGTTGGTATATCATACTTGCAAATTTTCCTTTATGGGCTTCCCTTGGTCCATAAACATTAAAGTATCTAACACCAACAACTTTTATCCCTGTTTTTTCATTAAAATCTAATGCTATATTATCCATTATGTACTTTGAAAAGGCGTATATATTTTCAGGTGATTTTTCTCTATCTTCTTTTAAAGGTATTTGTTCTTTTACATTTCCATAAACTGATGCAGAAGATGCATAAACTACTATACTTTCATTGTCATAAGCAAAGTTAAGAATGTTTTTAAAACCATCTACATTTCTTCTCATCATATAATCTTGGTCTGTAACAGTTGTGTCAGTAATAGATGCTAAATGAAATATTATATCTGGTTTAAAATCTTCTATTTTAAAAAAGATTTCATCAGTAGAAACATCACAAGAGTATACAATCCCTTTAAACCCTTTTAGATTTTTAAAATTTGCACTTGAGAAATCATCAAGGATTATTATTTTACTGTTTGGGTAATCTTTTTGTAGTTTCAAAGCAAGATTGGAACCTATAAATCCAGCACCACCAGTTATAAGTATGTTATGGTACATTTTACACCTCTATATAGAAAAGTTCTTGCCCATACTCAACAGGTTGACCGTTTTCAACAAGAATTTTAACAACCTTTCCGTTTACATCAGATTCTATCTCGTTCATAACCTTTAAAGCTTCTATTATACATAAAACTTGACCTTTTGATACTGTATCACCTTCCTCAACAAAAGGAGGAGCTCCAGGGGATGGAGACCTGTAGAAAGTTCCAACAAGAGGTGATTTTATAACGTGGTATTTCTGTTTTGTCTCTTCTTTTATCTCAGGTGTTGTTTTAATTTCCTCTTTTATCTCTACAACAGGTGTAGGTTGAGGTATGTACTGAGGTTGTGTTTGTACTAATTCCTTAGGACCTATGTACTGCTTTACTGTAATTGAAGTTTCACCGTTTACTATATTTATCTCTTCGATACGTGTGTCTTTGATTTTTTCAATAAGTTGGAATATAAACTCTTTATCCATGATTCCTCCATATCCTCCCCTTCAGAGGAGATAAAATTTATTACTTGTTGACTCTCTCTATATATGTTCCTTTCTCTGTGTCTACTTTTATCTTATCACCAACATTTATAAAAAGTGGAACTTGAACTGTTGCACCAGTCTCTATTTTTGCTGGTTTTAATGTGTTTGTTGCAGTATCACCTTTAAATCCAGGTTCTGTTTCTATAACCTCATAAACTTCATGTTTTGGCAACTCAATACCTATTGGGTTCCCTCTGTCAAGGAACACAACTACTTGCATACCTTCTTTCAAAAATTTTGATTCATGTTCCATAGCTTCTGCAGGTACTGCAAAAGTTTCATAAGTATTTGTATCTAAAAAGTAGTAGTAAGAACCATCAGAGTAAGAGTAGTTCATAAATCTCTGTTCAAAGTCTGCAAGTTCTATAGAGTCTGAAGATTTAAATGTAAATTCTGTTACGTTTCCTGTTCTCATATTTTTAGCTTTAACTCTTACAAACGCTTGACCTTTCCCAGGTTTTACGTGGTCATAACCTACAACTTTAAACGGTTGATTATCAACTAATATAAATTGATCTCTTGCAATTCTGTTAATATCAATTTTAATACCCATATATTCCTCCATAAAAAATTTTTTAAATTATTATTATACCTTAAAATTTAGATGCAGATTTTATAAAGTTTCTATTTAAATACTTAATCTTATAAAACTCCCTTCCGATTTTGTATAATGTCTATGATATAATTTTTTCATTAGTGATACTCTTTATTTTGGAGATTAAAATGATAAAAGATATTTTTAATAAAAAGAAACCACTTATCTGTTATTTTATGGCTGGTTATCCTTCTAAGGAAGATAGCATAAAAACGGCAGAAGTTTTATTGGAAAATGGAGCTGATATTTTGGAGGTTGGTTTTCCATTTTCAGATCCTGTAGCAGATGGAACAACTATCCAAGCTGCCCATGAAAAAGCTGTAAAAGATGGAATAACACCCTTAAATGTTTTTGAAATAACAAAAGAGATAAAAAATAAATTTCCTAAAAATCCACTTATAGGAATGACTTACTATAATCCAATATTTAAATTGGGAGAAGAAAATTTTTGTAAGTTGGCAAAAGAAAATGGAATAGATGGTTTGATAGTACCAGATTTACCACCAGAAGAAGCAGAAAGCTTAAAAAAGATAGCAAATAGTTATGGGATATCTACTATATTTTTATTAGCACCTACATCCTATGAAAAACGTATTAAACTAATAGCAGATATGAGTGATGATTTTATATACTATGTATCTTTAACAGGTATAACAGGAGAAAGGGAAAGTTTACCATGGGAAGAGTTGAGGTCTAAAATATCTGAAATAAGAAAATATACAGATAAGTATGTAGCTGTTGGTTTTGGTGTGTCAAAAGGAGAACATGCAAAAGTAATATCATCTTTTGCAGATGGTGTTATTGTTGGTAGTGCTATTGTAAAACTTCAGGGTACAAAAGATTTTGAAGGATTAAAAAGTTTAGTGAGAGAATTGCATGATAGCATTAGTTGATTATGGAATGGGAAATTTAAGAAGTGTAGAAAAAGCCCTTGGAAAAGTAGGTTTTAGTGTTGTTAGAACGTCTAACAAAGAAGATTTAGATAAGTCTAAAGCTATTGTAGTACCCGGTGTAGGTGCTTTTGGAGATGCAATCCACAACTTAACAAAACTAAATCTAAAAGATAAGATTATAGAAAATATAGAAAAGGGCAAACCATACCTTGGAATATGCTTAGGTCTACAGATTTTGTTTGAGTATGGCTATGAGTTTGGAAGTCATGAAGGTTTAGGTATTATTAAAGGTAGTGTAGTAAGGTTTGATGAAAGACTTCCTATAAAAATTCCGCATATGGGATGGAATCAAGTTTGGATAAAAAAAGATTCTAAAATGTACGAAGGTATAGAAGACGGTTCATATTTTTACTTTGTACACTCTTACTATGGAAAACCAGATAGCCAAGATGTGATAGCTACAAATACAGACTATAGTATTCAGTTTTGTTCAAGCATAGAAAAAGATAATATCTGGGCTGTTCAATTTCATCCAGAAAAAAGTCAAAAAGTAGGTTTAAAACTACTGGAAAACTTTAAAAAGTTTGTAGATGAACTTTGAAGATTTTTTAATAAAAAAGTTAAACAGTATAAAAGAGAAAAACAGATATAGAGAAAGAATAATTTTAGATAAAGATGTTATTAATTTTTCTTCTAATGATTATTTAAGTTTAAAAAACAATCAAAAAACAAAGGAAAAACTGAAAGAGTCTCTTGATAAAATATATCTTGGAAGTGGAGCTTCTGTTTTAGTTTCCGGTTACTATGAAGTACAAAAAGAACTTGAAAATTTCATAGCTAACTTTAAACAGACTGAAAGTTGTGTAGTTGTTGGAAGTGGTTATATGGCAAATGTTGGGCTTATACAAACTATAACAGAAGAAAACGACATAATATTTAGTGATGAACTTAACCATGCTTCTATAATAGATGGAATAAGAATATCAAAAGCTAAAAAAGTTATATACAAACATTGTGATGTTGAAGATTTAGAAGAAAAGCTATTAAAATACGATACAGATGGAAAAAAGATAATCATTACAGATGGTGTTTTTAGTATGGAAGGAGATATTGCTCCAGTAGATAAAATTGTTGATTTAGCGAAAAAGTATAAATGTGTTGTTGTTATAGATGATGCACATGGAACAGGAATAACAGGAGAAGGAAGGGGAACTTTAAACCACTTTGGTATATTACCTGATAAAAATATTATTCAGATGGGGACTTTATCTAAAGCAGTAGGTAGTTATGGAGCATTTATCTGTGGCAGTTATTTACTTATTGATTACTTAATAAACACTATGAGAAGTTTGATATTTACAACAGCTTTATCTCCAATACAAAATTTTATATCCCTTGAAAATTTCAAAATCTTACAAAATGAACCAATCAGAAGAGAAGAAGTTTTAAAAAAATCAAAATATTTAGTTGAAGGATTGAGAGATTTAGGTTTAGATGTTAATTTTTATCAAACTTCTATAGTATCTTTAGTTGTTGGTAGTGAAGAAAAAGCTTTAAATTTAAGGGATAAACTTCTTAAAAATAATATATTCATTCAAGCTATAAGACCACCAACAGTACCTGAAAACACATCCAGATTGAGAATAACTATAAATTATGATCACTCTTACGAAGATATTGATAAACTTTTAAATATATTGAAGAATAGCCTTTAAACCTTCTAAACCTGTAGTTGGTAAAGATATAGCGTTTATATCTGTAGGTACCTGGTAATCTACAGGGTTTATTCTTATGAGATAACCATTTGAAATTTTAGCTATCTGTTCTGATTTCCATCTAACCGTTGGGACAGCTTTACCTGCACCGATTTCTATAATTACCAACTTTTGGTTTAAATCAATAATTCTTTCAAGCCATAGATTAAATCTAAATTCTTGAGATTCTGTCCTATCAGCTATAAAACTAAAATCTCCAAACATTAATATATTTGGTCTTGCTATAGCATTACAATGTATACATTTTGGTAATGGTTCTAATGCCTCAAATGTTTCCATATCTATATTTACAACTGTATTATCAGCACTCCATATATCATCACTACAAGGTTTCACACATTGAAGATAGTGAATAGAACCATGGATTTCTACAATCTTATTTTCATCAAAACCAGCTTTTTGAAACTGTCCATCTACATTTGAGGTAAATATAAAGTAGTTGTTATTTTTATGTTTTATAAAATCTTTTAAAAGATAGAATCCTAAATGTGGGTTTGTGTTTCTGTATAGATTTAATCTATGACCATAAAAAGCCCAAGCAAGTTTTGGATTCTTTATAAACCAGTAAGGATTAGCAAGCTCTTGAAAAGATAGACCTAATTTTTTTGCAATAGGGTACGTTTTCCAAAAACCTTCTTTACCACGGAAATCTGGAAGCCCAGAGTCAACTCCCATTCCAGCTCCGGCAGTTATCAAAACAGCTTCAGCTTCTTTAAGTATATCTTTAATTTTCTCTATCATTCTACTTTTAAACTGTACAACTTCTTATTTAAAGATTTAAATTCTTCTAACTTTTTCTCATATCCTTTTCGACCCATAAGTGCATAAGCAAAATTTTTGCCTTCTTCTACTGCTGGTTGATCAAAAGGGTTTATTTTATATAAATATCCAGTAAATGCTGTTGCAAGTTCGTAAATGTATATAAGTATACCAAGATTGTAAGGAGTTAATTTATCTACTGTTATTGTTATATTTGGTACTTGACTTTTAACTAATGCTGCTTTTGTCCCTTCAAACTCTGCATCTAAAATCTCTTTTAAAGAATACCCAGAAAGATAATTGATATCTGAAGGTATATCGTTAGGGATTTTAAAATCTCTCTCAGATTCTATTACATTTAAAAATGTGATTACTTTATCTTTTGGACCTTCTCTGAAAAGTTGAATCTGTGAGTGTTGATCTATCGTTCCAATAGCTTTTATAGGAGTTTGTCCTAAACCTTCTTTTCCTAAACTTTCAGCCCATAGCTGTCTATACCAATCAACAAAAGAAGATAACCTTTCATTATAGGGCATCATTACAGATATAGGTTTTCCTTTTTTTTCTGAAAGTATATAGTTTATAGTACCAATCAAATAAGCTGGATTTTTAAAAGGATTTGAGTGTTTCATACATATTTCGTCAGCTTTTTTTGCACCTTCTAAAAGTTCATCTATATCAATACCAACAACAGCAGAAGATAAAAGCCCTACATTAGATAAAACAGAAAATCTACCACCTACCTGTGGTGGAATATCAAGCATTTTTATTCTATTTTCTTTTCCAAACTTTCTTAAAAAACCTTTTTCTGGATCTGTTGTAAATATTAGATTATCTTTATAACTTCCTCCAAGTTCTTCTTTTAATGTTGTGTATACGATAGAAAAGTTAGCTATAGTTTCTACTGTAGAGCCTGATTTTGTAATAACGTTAAACATTGTTTTTCTAACATCTATAACATCAAAAATACTACCTATTTTTTCCGGGTCTACATTGTCCATTATGTAAAATTTTGGATAGTTAAAATAGTTGTAGTTAAAACCATTGATAGCTTCATGTGTCATCTGATTTCCAAGGGCAGATCCACCAATTCCAATAACTACAAAATAATCAAAATTTTTCTTTATTTCTGATGCTAACGCTTTTATATGTTTTGTATCTTGATAAGGAAGGTTTGTAAAGTAAAATCTATCATCTCTTTCTAATTTAATTATATCATGAATTTCTTTTATAACTTTTTCTAA
>JBBIPN010000019.1:0-19614 GCA_037442825.1 Sulfurihydrogenibium sp.
CCATTTTTTATATCCTCTTCTGTAAATCCAAATGATACTAAAACTTCTGGTAGATAGTTTAAAGGTTGTTTACAATTATTACATAGTTTTCTTATTAATCTCTGAGCTATAATTGTATGAACAGCTGTTGAAACTAAAAATCTGTCTACTCCAATATCTACTAACCTTGTAATTGTAGAAGGTGCATCGTTAGTATGCAGTGTAGAAAATACTAAATGTCCTGTTAACGCTGATTTTACACCTATCTCTGCAGTTTCTCTATCTCTTATCTCACCTATAAGTATAATATCTGGGTCTTGTCTTAAAAACGCTCTTAAAGCAGCTGCAAATGTTAATCCTATTTCTTCTTTTACATGAACCTGGTTGATACCTGCTATTGAAACTTCAACAGGATCTTCTGCTGTCATAATATTAACATCGTCAGTATTTCTTTCCATTAAAGCAGAATATAATGTTGTAGTTTTACCGGAACCAGTAGGTCCTGTTACTAACACCATACCCCAAGGTGAGTATATAGCTTCTCTAACTATTTTTAAATCATCTTCTTCAAAGCCAAGGTCTTCTAACTTAACATTTAGATAACTTTCTGCATCTTGAATACGCATAACAATTTTTTCACCATATACAGTAGGAAGAGTGGAAATCCTTAAATCGTATCTTTTTCCATTGATGTTTATCCTAATCCTTCCATCTTGAGGTAATCTCTTTTCTGATATATCTAAATTTGACATTATTTTAAATCTTGCAGATAAAGCATCCTTTATTGTATTTGGAAATTCTTTATATGTTCTAAGGATACCATCTACTCTGTATCTTATTTTAAGTAATTTCTCCATAGGTTCTATATGGATATCAGATGCACCAAGATTTACAGCTTCTAAAATAATAGCTCTTGATAGTTTAATTATTGGACTTTCTTCTGCTTCTTTAGATAAAAACTCTATAGATGTATCTTTTTCTTCTTCTTTTATCTCTTCGACTTCTGAATCTAATTTTATATCTTCTAAAAATTTTTTTGCAGGTAGTAAAGGTATAATTTCTTTTTGAAGTTTTTCTATTTCACTTAAGGAAACTACATATATATCTATTAACTTTGCCTCTGTTGAAAACTTTAGTTGAGATATTGATTCTTTATCAGTAGGATTCAAAGCAGCTACTTTTAATATACCATTTGAAAACTCAAAAGGTGCTATATATTTCTTCTGAATAACATTTGCTGGTATTTTTTCGGCTATCTCTTTCATCAAGTTTATTTTATAAATACTTGGATCAAATGGTTTGTAAGATAAATTTCTAATAAAAAACTCTTTTACCTTATTCTCATCAGCTTTTCCTTTTTTTATAAGGGATGTTAAAACTTCTGTAAAAGATTTATCTGGAGTAATATCAGGATTATCTCTTACGTTTTCAAGAGGAATTATTCCTAATTCAACCATCTTTCTAAGTAGTAAGAAGACTCTTTTATTTTTTGAATCTTCCATTTATTTATTCTCCATAATCTTTTGTAATATAATTTTATAACAAAATTTAAAAAGGAGATGAGGTTTTGTTAAAGAACATAAAAAGGATACTGATTGCAAACAGAGGAGAGATTGCTGTCAGAGCAATTAGATCTATAAGGGAGTTGGGAGGAGAGAGTGTAGCTGTTTATTCTGAAGGTGACAGAAATTCAATACATAAAGATTTAGCAGATATATCAATTTGTATTGGGCCTGCTAATGCTTCAAAAAGTTATCTAAATATACCAGTGTTACTTTCTGCTATTGATTTAACGCGGGCTTATGCAGTTTATCCTGGTTACGGTTTTTTAGCTGAAAATCCTACATTTGCATCAATATGTGAGAAAAGTAATATAAAGTTTATAGGTCCTTCCTCTCATACGTTACAATTAACTGGAGATAAAGCAGCTGCAAGAGAAGCAGCAAAGAAAGCAGGTGTTCCTATTATACCTGGTAGTCCACCAGTTGATGACCTAAAAGAAGCTTTAGAAATTGCAGCAGAAATAGGATATCCAGTTCTTATAAAAGCAGCTGCTGGTGGTGGAGGAAGAGGTATGAGGGTTGCTCATAATGAGCAAGAGTTAACAAGACTATTGCCAGTAGCACAAAGAGAGGCAGAAAGTTCATTTGGAGATAGTAGAGTTTACATAGAAAAGTTTATCGAAAATCCAAAACATATAGAAGTTCAAATACTTGCAGATAATTTTGGTAATGTGATACATTTAGGTGAAAGAGAGTGTTCTATTCAAAGAAGACATCAAAAATTGATAGAAGAGTCTCCTTCTCCGTTTATTGATGATGATATTAGAAAGAAAATGGGAGAGGCTGCTGTTGAATTTGCTAAAGCTGTTGAGTTTGTTGGAGCTGGAACAGTTGAGTTTATAGTAGATAAAAATAAAAACTTTTATTTTATTGAGATGAATGGAAGAATCCAAGTTGAACATCCAGTTACTGAAATGGTTTCAGGTATTGATATAGTATCTTGGCAATTAAAAATAGCGGATGGACAGAAATTAACGATTAAGCAAGATGATGTAAAACTAAAAGGGCATTCTATAGAGTTTAGAATAAATGCAGAAGATCCGGCAAACTTTACTCCTTCCCCAGGAACAATTAAGAAATTGTATATTCCTGGTGGTTATGGTGTTAGGATAGATACACATATTTATCAAGGTTATACAATTCCTCCTTACTATGATTCATTAGTTGCAAAACTTATTGTTTGGGGAAATACAAGGGAAGAAGCTATAAAAAGAGGAAAAAGAGCCCTTAAAGAGTTTATTATTGAAGGTTTAAAAACTACTATACCTTTCCATTTAAAAATGCTTAAACACCCAGAGTTTATAAAGGGAACATATACAACATCTTTGGTAGATAGAGAATTTTTAAAATGAAAATAGAAATTATTACAGGAGGTTCTCTACAAGAAAACTGTATAGTTGTTTATGATGAGTTTAGTAAAGATTGTGTAATAGTAGATCCTGGTGCAGATGGAGATGAGATATATCAATTTGTAAAAAATTTAAATGTAAAAGCTATATTAGCAACTCATGGACATTTGGATCATGTTGGGCAAGTTGGATATTTAAAAGGAATATTAAACATTCCATTTTATCTACATAAAGAAGATGAGTTCTTAATCAACGATGAAATATTTCCCAACTTTTCATTTATTATAAAAGCTACACCTTGTCCAAATCCAGATCTTTATTTAAAAGATGGAGATGTTTTAGATTTTGGTAGTTTTTTCTTAAAAGTGATACATACACCAGGACATACACCAGGTAGTGTCTGTTTTTATAATGAGAAAGAAAAAGTTTTAATTAGTGGTGATACACTTTTTCATGGAAGTATAGGTAGAGTAGATTTACCTGGTGGTGATGGTGGAAAAATGTGTGAATCTTTAAAAAAGTTAATTCAGCTTCCAGATGATACTGCTGTTTATCCTGGACATGGTCCTGATACTACTATAGGAAAAGAGAGAAAGATAAACCCATACTTAACTGGAGTATTTAAAGTTAAATGGTAAACATTGGAACACATGTTTCTTCATCAAAATCCTTAGATTTAGTATTTGATAGAGCTTTAGAAGTTGGTGCAAATTCTATTCAATTTTTTTTAAGATCTCCTCGTAGTTGGGCTTGGATAAAGAGGAGTGAAAAAGAGAAGTTAGATTTTATATATAAAAGATCTAAATATAACGTTAGTCCTTTAATTGTTCATGGATCTTATCTTTTTAATCTTGCATCCTTTGATGAAAATTTAAGAAAAAAATCTATAGAAGGGGTAATTCAAGAACTTAGTTTATGTGAAGAACTAGGAATAGATTACTATGTTATACATTCAGGAAAGACAAAAGAAAAACCTATAGAAGAAGGTATAAAAAATATAGTAGAAGCTTTAGAAGATATATTTAGTAAAGTTAAATTAGATAAAACAAATTTTTTAGTTGAAACATTAGCAGGACAAAGTGGTGAAGTAGGTTCAACAGTAGAAGATATCTATAAAATAGTAAAAAATTTTAAAAATGAAAATATTGGTGTATGTGTAGATACATGTCACATATTTGCTGCTGGATACAATATATCTGATGAAGAAGGATTTAAGGATTTTAAAAATCAGTTAAATAGTTTGTTAGGATTAGAAATTGTAAAAGTTGTTCACTGTAATGATTCTAAAGCACCTTTTAACTCTAAAAAAGATAGACATGAACATATTGGAAAGGGTTTTATAGGATTAAAAGGTTTTAGACTTTTTTTAAATGATGAATATTTTTCAAAATTACCTTTTATACTTGAGACACCAAAGGAAGGAGATATGGATAGAGTGAATATAGATATGTTAAAATCTCTTGTGCGCCTGTAGCTCAGCTTGGATAGAGCATTGACTTCCGATGTCAAAGGTCGCAGGTTCAAGTCCTGCCAGGCGCATTAATAAACTTTCTTAAAGCTCCCTTTAAATATTCTCTTAAATTTTTTTCTGTTAAACTTCCATAAATAACAACTAACTTTTTACCTTCAGAGGTTATTATATAACTTGTAGGTGTACCAAAAATAGGGAATCTGACTTGATTTTCTGGATGATTTGCATATATAGGATATTCTTTATCCTTAAAGTTATTTTCTTTACCATCTATTGCAAAAGCTATAACAACAACTTTATTTTTAAACTCATCTTCTTTTAACACTTTTTTTATGATTGGTATTTCAGCCATACAATGACCACAGGAGTAAGCAATAAAGTTAATAAGTATTATTTTTTCTTTTGGAAGATTTACAGGATGACCAAATTTATCTTTAAGTATTTCTTTAGCTTGTGATAAATTTGCTATTAAAATAAGTATAAATAGGATCTTTCTCAATTTTATCCTCAAAGTTTATTTTGAACTTTCAATACTTTACCTAAGAGATTCAGCTGAGATAAATTTTCTTCTTTAACTCTTGTCTTTCTTAAACCTTTTCCATCTGAAAGTATAATAACACCATCTTTTTTTTCAACAGTTTTAAAGAGTCCCCATTTACCCTTCTCTTTAAATAATATAATATCTTTAGAGTCTATCTTTAATGGTGGTATTTTACCGACTAAAACCCAAAGATTTCTTATTTTATACCAAACAGTATTCTCTTTAAAATTTTCTATATTTTCTACTAATATCAAAGGTGTTAAAACTTCCTCTAAAAATTTTATATTTCCATCTTCCAATACTTCAAAAGATTTTATAGCAACCTTTAGTTGAATGTTATGCACGTTTTTTTGTTGGGATTGTTGCATTTCTTGTTTGTTCTTTCAAAATATTAATAGATTGAGCTACCATAAAAAATGCATGCTCTAGATTTATTAAAGCAGCTTCAAAATCTTTATCTTCTGTGTTAAATCTCAACTTTCTAACTTCTTTGAAAAGTTCGTCTACATTTGTTCCAAGTTCATAAGCAAGTGTAAAAATTTTTGCTATTATATCTTCAAGTTGTTTTTTTTCTATATCATTCATATTTTCCCTAACTTTCTATAATTGAAGTAAGTAAAAGTAAACCATCTGTAGATCCTAATAAATTTTCACAAGCTCTTTCTGGATGTGGCATGAGCCCAAAAACATTTTTATTTTTATTACAAACACCAGCTATATTTTCTAAAGAACCATTAGGATTACTTTTTTCATCTACATTTCCATTTTTATCACAGTATCTAAAAAGTATTTGACCATTTTTTTTCATCTCTTTTAATGTTTCTTCATCTACAAAATAATTTCCATCATGATGTGCTATTGGAAGTTTTATTACTTGTCCTTTGCTAATCTTACTTGTAAATGTTGTTTCGTTATTTTCTACTTTAATATACTGATGTTTACATACAAAATTTCCATGATTGTTTGATAAAAGTGCACCTGGAAGTAAATGAGCTTCTGTTAATATTTGGAAACCATTACATATACCTATAACGTACCTACCTTTTTCTGCAAAATCTTTTAAAGCTTGTGTTAAAGGTGTATGGGATGCTATAACACCTGGTCTAAGGTAGTCACCAAAAGAAAAACCACCAGGCAATACTATACAGTCGTACTTATATAAATCAGTTTCCCTATAATCAACAAAATCAACTTTTTTCTTTAAAATATCTCTTATAACGTAATATGTATCATAATCGCAGTTTGAGCCTGGATAAACAGCTACACCAAATCTCATTTATCTACTCCACTATATCTATTTCATAATCTTCAATTAAATCGTTTACAAGAGCTTTTTTTGCCATTTCTTTAGCTTGCAATACAGCTTTTTCTTTATCCTGTTCTTCAATATAAACTTCAATATACTTTCCTACTTTAACATCTTTAACATTACTAAATCCAAGTGAATTTAAACTTTCTCTTACAGCTCTACCTTGCGGGTCTAAAACACCTTTTCTTGGCTTTATAAAGAATTTTATAACCATTCTCTTTCCTCTTACAAAATTTTATTAATTATATCACATTTGTGTTATAATAAGCATTATGAAGAATATATTTAATTTTTTAAAGAAAACTAAAGAAGTCGAAGAAAAATATATAGACAAAGTTACAGGTGTTTACAATAAAAATTATCTTTCTATTATAGAAAAAGAGTTTTATAAATTAAATGTTGCTTTTGTATTAATTGATATTGATAATTTTGGAAATATTGTTAATGCTTATGGAAAAGATGTTTGTAATATCTTATTACAAGATATAGTTAAAATAATAAAATCTAATGTAAGAGAAGATGATACAATAGTAAGAATAGGTGATGATGAATTTTTAATTTTAGTAAACAAAGATGGAAATATCTCTTCACCGTTATCAGTTGCAGAAAGAATTATAAATAAGCTATCTATAAATAAGTTTTTTATAATAACCTCTAAAATAAAATTAACTGCTTCTGCAGGTGTATATCTTACGCCAGAAAAAGATACTAATTTATCTGATGCTTTGAAAAAAGTTGATATGGCTTTATCGCAAGCAAAAAAAAGAAAAAATACTGTAGAAATATACAATGTATCGAGAGTACAAGATATTAATAAACAAATTCTTGATATAAAAGAAGCTATAAATGATAATAGGATAATCTGTTATTATCAACCAATTTTTGATTTTGATACTCTGAAAACTGTTAAATATGAAGCTTTAGTTAGAATGTTAACACCAGAAAGGAAAATAGTTTTACCAAATCTATTTATAACTTCTATAATTAATACTCACGTATATCAAGAACTTACTAAAAAAGTTATCATGTTTAATGCAAGTATTATAAAATCAAAAAACATAGATGTAAGTATAAATTTATTGCCTTCCGATATTCTGGATTTAGATATATTTAACTTGTTATATTCTTTACCTAGGGAGATAAAATCAAAGATTACAGTTGAACTTTTAGAATCTGAAAGTGTAAATGATTATAAAGTTTTGAGAGAAAATTTAAGTAAACTTAAAAATGAAGGGATTAAGATCGCATTGGATGATTTTGGTTCAGGATTCTCAAATCTACTTCATTTAATAGAACTTAATTTTGATTATATAAAGATAGATGGACAGATTATAAGAAAGGTAGATGAAGATGTTGTATCTTATAAAGCTGTAAAAGCTATAAATGCTATGGCAAAAGAGATCAATTTAAAAGTAATAGCTGAGTTTATATCATCTCAAAGTATATTTAATAAATTAAAAGAGATAGGTATAGACTATGGTCAAGGTTATTACTTTAAAGAACCTTTACATCCATCTGTGATTAAATAAGATTGATCAAAGTATCTCTTGATACTGTTGCAGTACCTATTTCACCTACAACATAACCGGCAGCATAGTTGGCTAAAGATGCTGATTCTTTCCATGAGCCACCTACAACCTTAGATAGAGATAAAACAGATATTACTGTATCACCAGCACCAGTTACATCAAAAACTTTTTTAGCTTTAGCTGGAATTTTTATTACTTTATTTTTATCAAAAAGTGCCATTCCATCTCCACCAAGTGTTATTAAAAGTTGTTCTAAATTTAGCTGAGACATTATCTCTTTCCCAACTTCTTCCACTGATAAACTTTTATCAGCTTTTATACTTTCATAAGCTTCTTTTTTATTTGGTGTCATAATTGTTATATTTTTATAGAGATTGAAATTTGATGGTTTTGGGTCAACAAAAACCATTTTTTTACTTTCTTTTATCTTTTCCATTATTTTATGTGTTATAACACCTTTACCATAATCTGAGACGATAAATGCATCTACTTTATTTTTTATTTTATCTATCTGTTCAATGATTTTATCTTCTATATCAGTAGATATTTTTGATTTATCTTCTCTATCGATTCTTAAAAGTTGTTGACTTACAGCTATTACTCTTGTTTTTTCTATTGTTGGTCTTTCTTCTGTTTTTATAAGTAATGGTTCTATATTTTTTGATATTAATAAAGATTCTACTATTTTACCACTTTCGTCATTTCCAATAATACCTATCATATAAGCTTTTGCATCTAAACTTGAAATATTATTTGCAACGTTTGAAGCACCTCCAAGGGAAACAGTTTCTTTTTTTACTTCAACTATTGGGACAGGTGCTTCAGGAGATATCCTTTCAACTTCTCCCCATATATATCTATCAAGAATTATATCTCCAATAACAGCTATACTTACATCAGAAAACTGAGATATTAATTTTGATGCCTTGTTTTTTGTAATCATGGATAAATTGCTAGATTTTTTAGATTATAACTTTCTTCAAAACCTAAAACTATATTCATATTTTGAAGAGCTTGAGAAGATGCACCTTTTCCTAAATTGTCTATTGCTGTAGTTATAACTGTATAACCTGTTTTTTCATCTGTATCAAAATAGATATCACAGTAGTTGGTTCCTATAACTTCTTTTATTCTTGGTGGTCTTGATTGTAGTCTTATGAATGCCTCATTATTATAATAATCACTATAAAGTTTTTTTAGCTTATTTTTTGTTAAATTTGTTTTTATATTAATAGTACTAATCATTCCTCTTGAAACGGGAATTATGTGTGGTGTAAATCTTACTTTTAGAGGAATTTGCGAGATATTAAATATAACATCTTCTATTTCTGGTGTATGTCTATGTTTTGTTATGTTGTATGCATATGCATTTGAAAAACTTTCTGGATACATAAAATCCTCTTTCAGATGTCTCCCAGCTCCAGATATTCCAGATAACGCATTTACGATAATTACTTCATCATCTATTAATTTCTCTTTTAGTACTGGATATATTCCTAATAATGTTGCAGTTGGATAACATCCTGGATTTGCTATTAATCTACTATCTTTTATTTTATCTCTAAATATCTCAGGTAAGCCGTAAATTGCCTTTTCCAAAAGTTCTGGATATTTGTGCTCAAAGTTATAATATTCTGGGTAAGCAATTGAATTTTTTATCCTATAAGCAGCAGATAAATCAATAACGATTTTTTCATTATCTATTAAAATTTTTGTTAAATCTAAAGATGCTTCATGTGGTAAACAGAGAAAGTATATATCAGAGTCTAAACTAACTTCATTTGTAAATGTTAAATCTTTATATTTGGAAGAAGAGAAAACAGGAAAAACTTCCTTAAGTGTTTTCCCTGCATACTGTCTTGATACTATCTCTTTTATTTCAACATCTTTATATAAATCTAATAATCTTAATAGTTCTAATCCAGTATAGCCAGAAGCTCCTGCTATAGAGACTTTCATAAATATTAACGTTTAGACCATCTGTATTTTGCTCTTGCACCCATTTGGTTATATTTTTTACGTTCTTTAACTCTTGCATCTCTTGTCATCAACCCAGCTGCTTTTAAAGGAGTTCTTAATTCTGGATTGTAACTTTCTAAAGCTTTTGCTATTCCATACATTACAGCTTCTGCTTGAGCAGGTTTTCCACTACCTTTTACAGTTGCATATACGTCAAACTTTCCAACGGTACCCGTTGTAACAAAAGGATTGTTTATCTTTGCCATAAGTATATCTCTTTCAAAATACTCTTTAGCATCCCACTCTTTTCCAGAAGTACTTCTAACTAATACTCTTCCTGTTCCGGGTAAAATCCAAACTCTTGCTATCGCTTCTTTTCTTCTTCCTGTTCCATAGTTAGCTATTTTAGGGTCTATTTTAATTGATTTTTCCAATGTATAAACCTCCTATTAAACTGCTTTCCAAAGTTTTGATAATTCTTCCAATGGTTTTGGATTTTGTGCTACATGTGGATGGGTTTCACCAGTGTAAAGTTTCAATCTTTTCATATATCTTTTTTGAAGTTTGTTTTTTGGCAACATTCTTTCTACAGCTAAAGCTAAAGCTTCTGCAGGTTTATGTTCGATCATCCAACCAAGGCTTCTTACTTTTAATCCACCTGGTGTATTTGTGTGAAACTTATACTCTTTATCTGTAAGTTTTTTACCTGTAACTGTGAATTTATTAGCGTTTAAAACTATAACATAATCTCCACAGTCTACATCTAGTTGAAAAGTAGGTTTATGTTTTCCTCTTAAAGTATTTGCTATTAATGTTGCCAACCTTCCAAGGTTTTTACCTTTAGCATCAATAATATACCAATCTCTCTTTACATCTTCTTTTCTTAAATGGAATGTCCTCATCTTTTTACTCCTTTCTGTAAAAAATTCAAAACAGTATTATAACACAAATATGTTTATTTGGCAATATATTAAGCGTTTGGTGTTATAAGTCCGTAGTTTCCTGCTTTTTTTCTATATATAATGTTTACTTGACCAGTTTCTGAATTAATAAATGGTAAAAAGAATGCCCCAAGTTCTTCAAGCATCAATTTAGCATCTTCTACAGTCATAGGTTTGTCTACCGGTAATGGTTCTATTGTTATTGATGGTCTTTCTATTGAAGGTGTTGTAACTGTATGTTCTTTTAATTTTTCTAACCTTCCTTCCCTTCTTTTTTCTTCAATTCTTCTGCTTTTCAATCTTATAATTTGTCTTTCTACTTCATCTATCACAAAATCTATAGCTGAGTATAGGTCATTACTTTCTTCCCAAGCATGTATCACACCACCACCAGGTGTGTTAAAATAAATGTCAATATCTACTCTATTCCTGTGCCTATGTTTTTCAAAATCATAAACAACTCTTACTCTTACAGAATTTTCGTTAGTATCTAAATCTTTTAAATAGTTTTTAAGTCTTTCTAATTTGTGTTCTGTATAAGATTTGATAAATTCTGTTACTTCAATGTTTTTCCCTACATGTTCAACTTGCATTTTTAAATCCTCCTGTTTTTCTTTTTCTTGAATCTGGAATATTTAGTTCTTCTCTATATTTTGTAACTGTTCTCCTTGCTATATTTATACCTTCTTTTTTTAATACATTTACTATATCGTTATCACTTAAAGGTTTTTCTGGATCTTCATTTTCTATTAATTTTTGAACTAAATATTTTACACGATCAGAAGATATATTTCCACTTTTTTTACTTGCTTTGTTGGAAAAGAATGATTTTAGTGGTATTACACCTAATGGTGTTTGTGCAAATTTGTTTGAAACTGTTCTGCTTATAGTAGATTCATGTAGTTCTGTTTTTTCAGCTACCTCTTTTAGCGTTAAAGGTTTTAAAAATTCTTTTCCGTACTTGAGAAAATCAGTTTGTTCTTTTACCAGTACTTCCATGAGTTTATATAAATTCTCTCTTCTTTGTTGTATCCCCTTTATAAGGCCTACTGCTCTTTCTAGTTTTTCGTGTAGAAAATTTCTTGTTTCTTGTGGAAGATTTTTATTATTTATAAGTTTTTTATAGTTCGTTGTAAGGTTTATACTTGGTATATTCTTTTCATTTATCTCTATTTTAAATGGTTTTGTTTCATCATTTATCTCATATATAAAAATATCTGGTTCAACATATCTAACTTCAAAATCTTCATACCCATAAAGCGGATAATGTCTAAGTAGTTTTATATTGTTGATGATTTCATCTAACGTTTCTTGTGGAATATTGTATTTTTTTGTTAAGTATTCTGTGTCTTTTAATTTTTCTAATTCTTCATTTATGATTTTTGTAGCAGTCTCATTTTTGCCAAATTTATCTATGTATTCTACAGTTAAAAACTCTTTTAATGATTTTGAGGCAATTCCAGTAGGTTCAAAGTTTAAAACCTTTTCTCTAACTTTTTCTACTTTTTCTATCGTTGTATTAAGCTTTTCAGCTATATCTTTAATAGTTTCTTCTTTTAAATATCCTTTCTCATCTATACTATCTATAATCTCTAAAGCTATCTCTTTATCAAAACTGTCATCAAACTCTAGATCTACTTGTAAAGTAAGTGTTTCAAGAAGAGATGGCTTATAAGCTATGTTGTTAAAAGGATTAAAGTCTTCTTCATCTTCATCATAAAAACTACTTTCTTTTTGTGGTTGGATATAAATAACTTCTTCTAAAAAAGGATTTTCTTCTAATTCTGAAATTATTTCTTTTGTAAGTTCTTGTTTTGGTAGTATCATAATATTTAGTTGGTGTTTTAAGCTTAATGTTAAATGTAGCTTATTTTGAAGTTTTAAACTTAAATTTTGTTTCATGTGCTACCTTCTTTTAAGATTTCTTTTATTATTTTATTTTTATCTTTTTCTTTTAAAATAGGTCTTCCAACAACTATTATATCAGCACCATTTTTGTAAGCTTCTAACGGTGTAGCTATTCGTGTTTGGTCATCTGTTTTTTCTTTAGAAAGTCTAATACCTGGAACAACAGCTATAAAAGGTTTGTTTATATTTTCTTTTAACATTTTTACTTCATATGTAGATGTTACAATACCATCAATACCGTTATCTGTAGCTGTTTTAGCTAATTTAAATGCAAGTTGATGTAAAGTGTATTTTGAACCTAAGTAATCTTTATAGTCTTCGCTATGGCTTGTAAGGATTGTAACAGCGAGGAGTTTTAGATCTGTATTTTCCTTTGCTTTTACTGCATAATCCATCATCTGTGGCCCACCAAGGGCATGGATTGTAAGGTAATCAACGTTTAAATCACAAGCAGCTTTTACACCATTGTATACGGTGTTTGGTATATCATGAAGTTTTAAATCTAGAAAAACTTCAAAACCTCTTGTTTTTATCTCTTTTATAAATTCTTTTCCACCTTTAATAAATAGGATATATCCAACTTTTATTATTATTTTCTCTTCTATTTCATCTAATATAGATAAGGCTGTTGATACATTTTCAACATCTAACGCAAAAGCTAACTTTTTTGCCACTGCCAAAATCTCCTTTTTATATTTATATATTATAATCTATTTACTGATTTTTTTATTTCATCTATGTGAATTTTGTAGTATATAGGTCTTCCATGGGGACAAACATTTGGATTTTCTGTTTTTATCCACATCATTAATATTTCTTTTGCTTTTTCAAGAGTCAATCTATCTCCAGCTGTAATAGACATTTTACAAGATAGAGAAGATAAAATGCTATCTATTGTAATACTTCCACCTTTTTCTAATATTTCATACATCAATGTTATAGATTTTTCTACTGGTAAATTATAAGGAATACCTTTTATATAAAATTCTCCATTGTTTTCTTCTATCAAAAATCCAACATTTTCTAAATCTTTAGATACTACTTTTATCATCTCTTTTTGTTCTGGTGTAAGTTCTACTTTTATTGGTGAAATTAGTCGTTGAGAATCTATTTTACTTCTTTCTTCAAGTTTATTTTTTAACATCTCAAACATAACTCTTTCGTTGGCTACATGTTGGTCTATAAAGTAAACTTCTTTGTTGTAGTAAGCTATTATAAAGGTGTCTTCAACCTGTCCTATTATTTCAAAGTTTTCTTTTTCTGTGTCATAAATTGGTTTAGGTTGTTTTAAATAATTTTCCTGCAATGATACTACAGAAGTTTTAAACTGGTTTAACTGTTTTTCAAAAGCACTATCTATGAGATTTAAAACGGTACTTTCTTTTCTAAACTTTACTTCTTCTTTTGAGGGATGAATATTTACATCTACCATATAAGGTGGTATTTCTATAAAGATAACATAAAAACCATCTCCAATTTTCTTCTTTATGTAGTTAGATACCGTACTATTTTTTACAGGTCTTTTGTTGATAAATAGATATTTTCTCTTAAAAATTTCACTATCTAAACCGATATAACCATATATCTTACCTAACTGATTTTCATATTCTACATGTTTTAGTTTTTTAAAAAAATCTTCATTGTAAATAGTTTTTAATCTTGTTTCTAAATTTGATGGGTAAAGGTTAAATATTTCTCTATTATCATTGTATAGCTTAAGATGTATAGATGGATTAGAAAGGGCATACTTTATAAAAGTAGTAACTATATGAAGGTTTTCAGTGTTATCAGATTTTAAAAACTTTTCTCTTGCAGGTGTATTGAAAAATATATTTTTAACTTCAACTTTTGTTCCTATAGATGTTCCAATTTCCGAAAAAATTAAAAGTTTTCCACCTTCTACATATATCTGGTTTCCTATTAATTGGTTTTTTGTTCTTGATGTTATCCTTATTTTAGATACAGCAGATATACTTGCTAAAGCTTCTCCTCTAAAACCATAACTTAGTATGTTAAATAAATCTTCTTCTGTTTTTATTTTGCTTGTGTAATGCCTTTTTACTGCGTTTAAAAGGTCATCTTTCTCAATACCTTCCCCGTCATCTATAACTGTAATCTCTCTTTTTCCAGCTTTTTCTATAAAAACTTCTATTTTTGTAGCTTTTGCGTCTATACTATTTTCTATAAGTTCTTTTAATACTGATGATGGTCTTTCCACTATTTCTCCAGCAGCAATTTTGTTTATAACTTCTTCTGGTAGTAGTTTAATCTTCAAATCTTTCTCCTTCTAAGCTTTTTTAACTTTAAGTTTTAATCCATCTACATCTTCGATAATAACATCTTCACCTTTTGGAATAAGTTCATCAGAAAATGCATCCCATATCTCTCCATGGTATAAAACTTTCCCACCTTTTTTGTTTATGTCTGTAATACTTTCAGCTTTATCTCCAATCATAGCTTCTAATCCTGTTTTTGGTTTCTCTTTCTGTATCTTTCCGCCAAAGTATGCTACTACAAGGAAAAATATAGAGCTTACAATTACGGTAGCAACTACTATCTGTATAGATATATCACCATAAGGTGAATCTGAGGAGAATAAAATAATAGAACCAAGAAGTAGAGATATAACACCAGCTACTGCTAAACCACCAAACAAAGGTGTTATCATCTCAAGGATAAAAAATAGTACACCAAGTCCTATAAGTATAACACCAAGCCAGTTTGCTGATATTATGCTAAGTGAGTATAAAGCTAAAACTAACGATATAGCACCTAAGGTTCCAGGTATGATGCTCCCTGGATTGTAAAGTTCAAAAAACAATCCATAAAATCCAATCATAAGAAGAAAGTAGGCTACTGTAGGGTTAGATAGAATTGTTAAAATCTTTTCTTTTAAGTTTGTTTCAACGTAGATGATATTCTTGTGTTTTAAAGATAATTTTATTGTTTTACCATTTTTTATAACTTCTTTACCTTCTACCTTGTTTAATAAATCGTTTATATCTTTTGCTATAAAGTCTATAACATTATTTTTTAAAGCTTCTTCTGATGTTAAGTTTGTACTTTTTGTTACCATTTTGGTTATTAGTTCTTCGTTTCTACCTTTTTCTTTTGCAACTGCTTTTACAAACGCTATCATATCATTCATGACCTTTTTCTTCATTGTCTGTTCTATATCTTTTCCCTCCATACTAACAGGTGAAGCTGAACCTATGTTTGTAGATGGAGCCATTACGGCTATATCTGCCGAAATTGTTATTATAGCACCTGCTGATGCAGCTCTTGCACCATTTGGAGCTACATAAACAACAAAAGGAATATGTGTCTGTTGTATTGTTTTTATAATATCTCTCATAGATGTTTCTAAGCCACCTGGTGTATCAAGTTGAAGTATAACTAAATCTGCAGATATTTTTTCTGATGTGTTTACCAATCTTTTTATGTAATCAGAAGTTGTAGGAGTTATTGGTTCATTCCATTTACCTACTACAATAGATGCAAAAGATATGTTTGATAAAAGTAAAATTAAGAAAAAGAATCTAGTAACCATTTCTTACCTCTTAATCATATATAAATACATTAATTTTACTATCTAATTTTTCTAAGAACCTTTTAATTGTTTTTGCATGACCTTTTCCTATTAAAACTATAACTTTCTTATCTCGACTTTCCTTAACTAAACTATATAATTTATATGCCATAGAATAGTCCCAAGCAAGTTGAATATCATAAAAAGTTTTTTTATCTTTAATATTTTTATGCTCTTTTAAAACTTCTTCAATAATTTTAATCTCTTCATCTGTATATTTTGGTAAAGGTTTTGGTAAGTATGGAGAAGATATATTTTCTATACCTTTTTCCCTAATCTCTTTTAAAGTTTCATTAGGTATATTCAAAGCATAAACAGGAATTTTATTTTCTTTTGCGTAGTTTAAAATATCTTTATAATATTTAAAATTATATCCCCAACGTTTTTTATACTCTGTTTTTTCAAGAAACTCTTCTTCTGTTATTTCTCCATTTATGTATCTATCTATGTATGTTTGAAAAGGTTGTTGAAACATTTCCATAGCTATTATGATTTTATTGTTATACCTGTAATATTCTTTTATAACGTTAAGTTGTTTTTGATGATATCCCATATCAGTATGGTATTCTGGAACAATAATAACATTGTAATTTTTGATGTTGGAAAATGATAAAATAATTCCTAAAATAAAAACTATAATTGGATGCATATTTAATCTCATTTTTAAATTATAACATAATACAACTTGAGGTTAGAGATGGAAAATTTAACACCTATGATTGCACAGTATCATAATATAAAGAAAGATTATCAAGATTGTCTACTACTTTATAGACTTGGTGATTTTTACGAACTTTTTTATGAAGATGCTATCGTTGGTTCTAAAGAGTTAAATATTGTTTTAACAAGAAAAAAAATAAGTAAAGACAAAGATATCCCTATGTGTGGTATACCTTATCATTCTGCAGATAGTTATATCTATAAACTTGTATCAAAAGGTTATAAAGTTGCTATCTGTGAACAACTTGAACCGGCTTCTGCTTCAAAAGGTATAGTTAAAAGGGAAGTTATAAGAGTTATCACACCAGGAACATACTTTGATAATGAACATCTTAAAGGTGGTATTGTAGCATTATATAGAGATGGAAATAAATTTGCTACAGCTTTTCTTGATTTAAGTGTAGGTGAATTTTTTGCAAGTAAATTTAATAAAGAAAGTTTGATATCTTTTCTAAATAAATTTAGACCAAAAGAAATTTTAACACCAAAAGATTTAGATATTTCTTTTATAAGTGAAGATTATAAAAACTTTTTCCATAATCCAATACCAGAGGACCTTTTTGAAAACATAGAAGAATTTTTAAATCATTTTAATGTAAAAACAATAATAGCTTTTGGTTTTGAAGATGATGATAATTTATTAAAAGTCATTGCAGCGGCATTTAACTACGCAAAATACACACAAAGAAGTTTCTTACCATACATAGAAACACCTAAACCGTATATAGAAGATAAGTATATGAAATTAGACTACTCTGCTATAAAACATTTGGAACTTGTTTCAAGTTTAGAGCATGGTAAATCATTATTTAATGTTATAAATAAAGCAATCACTGGGATGGGTAAAAGAAAATTAAAGTTTTTCCTACTACATCCCCTTAAAAATTTAAATGACATTTTAGATAGACAAGAAGCTGTTGCTGAGCTTGTTGAAAACCATGGTTTAAGAGAAACGGTAAGAGGTTATCTAAATAAAATTTTTGATATAGAAACGTTAATTTCAAAAATAACATCAAACACATTAAAACCAAAAGATATGATAGCCTTAAGGGAGTCTTTGAGAAAGGTTGAAGAGATGAAATCTGTTATAAATATTGTTAAGTCGAAACTTCTTAAAGAACTGTTCAGTAGTATTCCAGATAATACAGCGATAGTTGAGAAGTTAGACAGATATTTAGAGGACAATCCACCATTTCATTTAAAAGAAGGAGGCTTAATTAAAAAAGGTGTAGATAAAACGTTAGATGAGTTAAGGAATATTAAAGAAAACGGTAAAAAATGGATTATAGATTATCAAGAGAAAGAAAAGATAAGAACAGGCATAAGTAGTTTAAAAATTGGATTTAATAAAGTTATGGGTTATTACATAGAGATAACAAAACCAAACTTAAAATTTGTTCCTACTGATTACAAAAGAAGACAAACATTATCTAATGCAGAAAGGTTTACAACTGATTATTTAACTTCTTTAGAAGAAAAAATTTTATCAGCTGATGAGAAAATAAAAAATTTAGAGTATGAAGTATTTTCGCAAGTTAGAGAGTATGTTATTAATTTATCAACACAGATTGAAGATACTGGTAGAACTGTTGCATTAATAGATGCTATTACTTCTTTAGCCCAGGTGGCTGTCGAAAATGGATGGATTAAACCAAAGTTGACTAGTGGTTATAAAATACAGATAGAAGAAGGAGTCCATCCAACAGTAGCAAAATTTCAAAAAGATTTTGTCCCAAACAGTGTATATTTTTATAAAGATAAATTTTTCCATATAATAACAGGACCTAACATGTCTGGAAAAAGTACTTATATAAGACAGGCAGCTTTACTTGTTATACTATCTCAGATAGGTTCATTTATTCCAGCTAAATCTGCTGAAATAGGAATAGTTGATGCAGTATATACACGTATAGGTTCTGGAGATAACTTGGCTAAAGGATTGTCTACTTTTATGATTGAGATGCTTGAAGTAGCTAACATTATAAATAATGCTTCAGAAAATAGTTTAATTATACTTGATGAAATAGGAAGAGGAACAAGTACATATGACGGGATAGCTATAGCTTGGGCTGTTTCTGAATATATTGTCAATAAAATAAAAGCAAAAACAATGTTTTCAACCCATTATCATGAGTTAGTAAAATTAAAAGAACAGTTGGAAGGTGTTGAAAACTATCATCTTGCTATAAAAGAAGACGAAAATGGAGAAATTAAATTTTTATATAAACTTGTAAAAGGGTTTTCTCCAAAAAGCTATGGTATACATGTGGCTAAGTTAGGAGGGGTAAAAGAAGAAATAGTACATAGAGCTTTAGATATTTTAAGTAATTTAGAAAATCAGTCATTATCTACAGATACATTAAACCAACCTAAAGAAATATACAATTTATTTGAAAGTCAGACACAAGAAAACCCTTATAAGAATACCATCTATGACAGTATTATTGAAGAGATTGAGAATATTGATATAGGAAATATAACTCCTTTAGATGCACTTATAATATTAAATAGCATAAAAAATAGGATAAAGACTTTAAAATCTATTGACAAATAAGGTTCGTTATTGTAAATTTAAGTTATTATTAAATCTATTTAGGAGGGCTTTGTTATGACAAAAGCAGAATTAATTTCAAAAGTAGCTGCTGCTGCTGGATTAAAGAAAGCAGAAGCTGAAAGAGCTGTAAATGCTGCGATTGATGCATTGGTACAAGCTCTCTCAAAAGGTGAGAGAACAGCTATCCCTGGTCTTGGTGTATT
>JBBIPN010000020.1:0-19172 GCA_037442825.1 Sulfurihydrogenibium sp.
GGATTTGGTATACCTTCAAAAAGACCTTTTTGATTGTGGAATATTTTTGAAGTTTTTCCATGCATTAAGCATTTTGCTTTTACTATATTTCCACCAAAAGCTTGACCTATAGATTGATGACCTAAGCAAACTCCAAGGATAGGATAAACACCTTTAAATGTTTTTATAACATCAACAGAAATCCCTGCCTCCTTTGGAGTACATGGACCTGGAGATATTACAATGGCATCTATATTTTCCATCCTTTTTATATCATCTACAGTTATCTCATCGTTTCTTTTTACAATAACTTCTTGCCCTAAATCATAAAGATACTGGACAATGTTGTATGTGAAGGAGTCATAGTTATCAATCATTAAAATCATTTTACTGTCTTTCACCTATAAATAAAACTAAATCTTTTAATCTTGTAGAGTATCCATATTCGTTATCATACCAAGATGCAACATGAACAAGATTACCACCTATAACTTGTGTAAGTAAAGAGTCGAAAATTGAAGATGCTGAATTTCCTACAATATCAGAAGATACAACAGGTTCATCACAGTAAGCTAAGATTCCTTTCATCTCTCCTTCTGAATACTTTTTCATAGCAGCATTTACTTCTTCAACAGTAGTTTCTTTTTCAATAACTACTGTTAAATCTATTAATGAACCGTCTGCAACAGGCACTCTTCTTGCTGTACCATCTAACTTACCTTTTACTTCAGGTATAACTTCCCCAAGTGCTTTTGCTGCTCCTGTAGTAGTTGGAACTATATTAACAGCTGCTGCCCTAGCTCTTCTTAAATCTTTATGTGGTAAATCTAAAATTCTTTGGTCGTTAGTATAAGCGTGTGTTGTAACCATATAACCGTACTTAATACCAAACTCTTTTTGTAAAACTTTAACAATTGGAGCAAGTGCGTTTGTTGTACAAGAAGCATTTGATATTATGTTGTGTTCATCTGGGTTGTATGCTTCTTGATTAACACCAAGAACGATAGTTATATCTGGGTTTTTTGCTGGTGCTGATATTATTACTTTTTTTGCTCCTGCTTCAAGATGTTTTTGTGCATCTTCCCTTTTAGTAAATAAACCTGTTGATTCTATAACGATGTCTATATCTAAATCTTTCCAGGGAAGTTGTGAAGGGTCTTTTATAGCAGTTACTTTAATCTCTTTTCCATTTACTATTATAGAATTTTCCGTAGCTTTTATATCTGCATCGTATATACCATGAACAGAGTCATACTTAAGAAGATGTGCAAGGGTTTTTGCATCTGTTAAATCATTTATAGCTACTATATCTATATTCTCAACACCATTTGCTATTCTAAAAAAGTTTCTGCCAATTCTTCCAAATCCATTAATAGCTACTCTCATTCTTTATCCTCCTGAAATTTGTTTTAAATATTCTATCACTTCTTCCATCTTCATGCTACGGGAACCTTTTATAAGTATATTTGGTTTTAAAAATGATAATTTTTCTATTTCTTTTGCTATATCTTCTTTTTTTTCAAATATTTTAGATTTCATAAAATCTTTAATCTCTTGATGTATGTATTTAACATTATCACCATATAAAAATACATAATCTATTTTTTTATCTAATAAAAATTTTCCTATTTCTCTATGGAGATTCTCAGAGTATTCACCAAGTTCAAGCATATCACCAAGAACAATTATATTTACACCTTCCAACTGGTTTAATGTTTCTATACTGTTTTTTACAGATAAAGGATTTGCGTTATAAGTTTCATCTATAATGGTTGAATCTTTAATCTTTAAAATTTTCCCTCTACCTTCTGGAAGTTTAAAATCTTTTAAAAAATCAAGATTTTTTATTGGATTAAAACCAAGATGAAAAAGAACACCTGCAACTGCACCTATGTTTTTAAAAACACCTAAATTGTACAAAGGTAATGTTAAATTAATCCTATCGTTTTTATACTTTATAGTTCCTTCTGTACCTTCTTTTGTTATCTTAATATTAAGTATTTCTATATCTCCTTTTTCACCATAGGTTATAGCGTTTTTTATATCTCTATAGTAGATTTTTAAATCTTCTAGAAGGACGTTGTATTTTGTATTATTAAAAATTTCTCCTTTTCCTTTTATTACATTTTCAAAAGAACTAAATTTTGCCGTATGACCATAACCTACAGATACTAAAACGCCAATATCTTGTTTTACAATACTGTTTAAATAATCAATATCTCCAACTTTACCTGCTCCCATCTCTATAATAGCTATGTCTGTATCTTCTGGTACATTTGCTAATGTTAAAGGAACACCAATTTCATTATTGTAATTTCCTACAGTTGCATAAGATTTTGTTAAGTGTGATAAAACATAATTGATTAACTCTTTTGTAGATGTTTTACCACTTGTACCTGTTATACCAACTACAGTATTTATTCTTTTTCTTTTATACTTTGCTATTTCTAATAATGCTTTATATGTGTCATCTACAAGGATACCGTTTTTGTATTCTTTTGGTTTTTCTGTAAGATATCCGGCAGCTTTATTTTTTAGTGCATCCTCGATATAGTTGTGACCGTCTGTAGAACCTTTTAGTGGTATAAAAAAATCATCTTCTTTTACTTTCCTACTATCTATAACAAACTGTTTTATTTCAGTATCTTCCAATAGATTTAAAGGTTTTCCATTTACTACTTTTAATATATCAGAAATTTTCATTCTTTTTTACCAACTATTAGAAAGATAGGATAATCTCTTTCTCCTTTTTCCCTCTGTTTTTTAACTGTATATACAATATCTGATTTAACATCTTTAAAGCCTAACTTTTCAAAAAGAGATGTTAAAGATTCTACATCAAAACCAAAGTGAACTACTCCATCATTATCATCATGGAAAGAGCCATCTTCCTTTACTAAATCAGCAATAGCTATATATCCACTATCTTTTAAATGATAATAAAGAGATTTTAAAATCTTTTCTATATCTTCTATATGATGAAAAACCATAGAACTAACGATTAAATCAAAATCTTCCTTTAATTTTTCTTTTTCTAAATCAAAATGATATGCTTTTGCATTTTCTATATTATTATCCTTTGCTTTTTTATTAAAAACTTCCACCATTTTAAGAGAACTATCTACACCTATAACTTCTTTAATATAAGGTAGTATAAAAAATGATAACAAGCCTGTACCACAACCAAAATCTAAAACTTTCATATCACTTTTTATAGGAACATTTTCTATAATACCTTTAGCTATATTTTTTGCCAGTTCTACTCTAAGTGTATTTTCATCCCATGTTAAAGCAGCTTTATCAAATTTGTTCATACTTAACTCCAATAGTTTTGAATGGTTAATATAATATATATGGCAATAGCTGCTATTCCTATGATATATAATATTAAAATTAAAAAATATATAATTTTTTTTCTCTTTTTATTCTCTGTTTTATCTTCAAAAATAGGATTAATATGTTTAAGTTTTATATTAAAGCTTCCTTCCATAGCAGCAGCCATCAATGCCCTTGACATTAATAGATTTATTAATCTTGGAATACCTTCGCTGTATTTGTAAATTTCTTTATAAACCTTAGATTCTATTTTTAAATTTTCTAAACCAGATACTTTTAATCTATGGTTTATATACTTTTCAACTTCTTTTTCATCTAAGAATTTTAAAAACATTTTATTTGAAATTCTACTGTTTAGCTGTCTTAATCTTTTATCTTGCAATGTTTCTTCAAACTCTGGCTGTCCTACAAGTATTATTTGAATTAGTTTTTCTTTTTCTGTTTCAAGGTTAGATAAAAGTCTAAGTTCTTCTAACGTTTCAATAGGCATAAGTTGAGCTTCATCAATTATTATTAAAACCTTCTTTTTATTTGAAACATTTTCCTGTAAAAAATCCCTGAGTTTTTTTAGTATCTCATTTTTATTTATATTCTCATTGTAAGGTATTTTAAACTCATCTAAAAGTGTTTTTAAAAACTCTTCTGGTTTTAGATTTGGATTTAATATTAATGCATAGATGTAGTTTTTTGGAAGTTCAGATATAAACTTTCTTAGTGTGGTAGTTTTACCAGTTCCAGGCTCTCCTATAATTACACAAAAACCTTCACCACTTTCTACTACAAATTTAAGTAAATTTTTAGCTGTTCTATGAGTCAAAGATTCATAGAAGTAAGTATAATCTGGTGTGATTTTAAATGGATCTTCTTTTAAATCAAAAAAATCTAAATAGTTCATTTTTATTGTTTATCTTTTGGGAATAAAATACTTCTTACTCTTTTAGTTTGTGAATTTGCGATAGCTTTTTCTTCATCTATGTAGTAGTAAATCTCATCACCTTCAATGACATTTTTATCTTGGTGAACTTCTGCTTCTTTCCGAAGTACTATTAAGTTTTTATCTTTATAGTATTCAGCCTCTTTTGATTTACCCCATTTATTTTCTTGTTTAAAGAAAACGTTCCCACTTGCAAAAATCTTTGAAACATCTCCTTTATCATCTAAATAGATTTTCATAATATCTGCATTCATAGTTATATTTCCTTTTTTCACTTCAACTTTTCCTGTATACACTGCTATTTTTTCTTTATTGGAATACTCTAATTTATCGGCAGTTATAACTATAGGTTCTTTTTTGTTTGTACTTTCTTCTGCATAAACATTTAAAAATAAAAATGTAAAGATAATTAACAATCTAATCATGATTTTCTTTTAAACCTCGTTTCAACTTGGTTAAGTTTTAGTATTTCTTCATCAAAATTAAAAAATAGATCTTTTCCGTATATGTCCATATTTTCTGAAGTTATAAAAACTTTACTATTATTGTAAGCAATTTTATTTTCACTATCTATAAATAATTTATCGGTTAACATTTTTATATCTTTAGATTCAAAGTTTACATTTCTATAAATTTCAGCTATTTTCTTATCTTTTAGATAGTATGAATATTCCCCTTTTAGTTCAAAAGATTTACTGTCTTTTAAGTATACAATGAAAGGTTTTTCTATATAAAGTTTTTCTCCTAAATCAACCATAGTTGTACCATACAATTTATATTGACTGTCTAATTTTTTGGATACAATTACAAAGTTTTCTATTCTTGAGTTGGTATATTTGAAATTTTTTAGTTTTTCTTTATCAAGATAGTCAGATACTCTGTTAAATACATAGGAAGTAAACAGAAATAAAGAAGCTAAGATTAATACTCTCTTAATCTTCTCTAACAAAATCTTCTATCTCCATATTATCTTTTTGTTTCTTTCTTAAATCCCATTTAGAACTAAACATTTCTTCAAATATATTTGTAATTTCGTCATTTTCTCCAGATGAAGCTACATTTTTTAAATACATTGTTGGTCTATGTAATATTTTATTTATTAATGACTTCATAGCAAGGTCTATTTGTTCCTTTTCTTCTTCTGTTAGGTAAGGCATTGATTTAAATAATCTTTCTTCTTGCTTTTTGATAAGTTGATCTACATAATCTCTAATGTTTATTATTATTGGATTAACTTTTTGTGTATTTAACCATTTCATAAATTTATCAACTTCTTCTTCTACAATAAACTCACCCCTTTTTGCTTCTATTTTTCTTTCTTCTAAATTAGAATTTACTACCTGTTTTAAATCGTCAATATTATATAGATAAACACTTTCTATATTATTTACTTCTTCTTCTACGTTTCTTGGAACTGATATATCTATTATAAAGAGTGGATTTTTTCTATCTTTTAATACTTTTTTTATTTCTTCTTTTTTTAATATAGGTTCAGTTGCTCCTGTTGATACGATTACAATATCTGATTCTGGAAGAAAATCAAAAAGTTTATTAAATCTTACTGCACTTCCACCAAATTTATTAGCAAGTTCTACTGCTCTTTCAAAAGTTCTATTTGATACAAAAATATGTTTTACACCAAAAGATTGTAAATGTTTTGCAGAAAGTTCAGCCATCTCACCTGCACCAATTATTAAAACATTCTTATCAGAAAGGTCACCAAATATCTTCTTTGAAAGTAAAACAGCCGCATAGCTTATAGATACAGCCCTTTTTGATATACCTGTTGTGGTTCTTATTTTCTTTGAAACATTTAAAGCTTTATCAAATAGTCTTGTTAGGATATGTCTTACAGTTTTATACTCTTTTGCTTTAGAAAAAGAGTCTTTAAATTGACAAACAATCTGAGGTTCACCAATAACCATTGAATCTAAGCTTGAAGATACTCTAAAAATATGCTTAACAGCTTCTCTATCTATATAGAAAAATATATAACTGGAAATACTATGGACTGACATAGAAGAAAATTGAGAGATAATTCTTAAGACATCATTTTTTAATGTTTGAGGGTCTCCATATGCAACGCCATAAAATTCAACTCTATTACATGTAGATATTATGCAGATCTCTAATATATTGTCTATGCTGTTTAATTTTTCTAACAAGTTAAGATAATTACTTTCAGTAATAGTTAACTTTTCTCTTATCTCTACAGGTGCTGTTTTATAGTTAAAACCTGTTGAAAATATAAACATATTTACCTCATTTTATATGATAAATAATATTATAACACTATAAAATCTATGCTAAAATTTATTTTATGATTGTAAATATCAAAATTGAAGAGTATTTAAATAAGTTAAATAGTTTTTCTTTTCCAAAAGATAGAGAAATTTTAGAAGAGATGGAAGATTATGCTTTTAAAAATGATTTTCCAATAGTTGAAAGGGCTGTTGGGAACCTTCTATATACGATTACGAAGTTGAAAAAACCAAAACTTGTTGTTGAACTTGGTTCTGGTTATGGTTATTCTGGTTATTTTTTTGCAAAAGGAATAGAAGAGGGAAAGGTTGTATTAACGGATTACCAAGAAAAAAATATAAATATGGCAAAAGATTACTATAAAAGGTTAAATATCTACGAAAAAGCAGAGTTTAATGTAGGAAATGCTATTGATATAGCTAAAAATTATAAAGATATAGATATACTATTTTTAGATTTAGAAAAATCAAAGTATTTAGATGCTATTTTAGAATTAAAATCAAATTTAAAAATCGGTAGTTTAGTAATAGCTGATAATGTTTTATGGTACGGTAAAGTAGTTGAAGAGATAATAGATGAAAAAACAGAAAAGATAAAAGTATTCAATGAGTATATGTTTACAAATGATGAGTTTTTCTCTACAATAGTTCCCTTAAGAGATGGGGTTTTAATATCTTTGAAGATAAAATAACTGTTCCAAAATGTACAATAAAAGTTCCAAATAGAACACTTTAAAAACCTAAAAAAAATTTAATCTATTGCTGCTAAATCTTCTTTGACTTACCTCCTCCAAATTTTTGGAAGCTGATGTAAAAGTCAGTTTCTTTTTTTATGTTAAAATAGTTAGTAAAATTCTTTGGAGGATTGCTTTTTGATAAAGGAAAGATTGTTTACACCTGGTCCTGTACCTTTACCACCACAAGTTATTAAAGCGCTAGGTCAACAGATAATTCATCATAGAACGCCAGAATTTACAAATATCTTTCTAAAAGTAAGAGAAAAACTCCAAAAACTCTTAAATACAGATAGAGACGTTCTTTTGTTTGCATCATCTGGAACTGGTGCAATGGAATCGTCAGTTGTTAACTTTTTTAATGAAAATGATAAAGTTTTAGTTATAAATGCTGGGAAATTTGGAGAAAGATGGAGAGATTTAGGTAAGACATTTGGATTAAATGTTATAGATTATCAGATAGAATGGGGTAAAACATACGATAAAGAAAAGATTAAAGAGATTGTAGAAAAAAATCCAGATATTAAAGGTATTTTTGTTCAACACTCAGAAACTTCTACAACTACACTACACGATTTAAACTATCTTGCACAGATAAATAAAACGTTAGAAGATAGTCTTTTAGTTGTTGATGGTATTACTTCTGTAGGTGTGTACAAAGTATTTCCAGAAGATATCGGTGTTGATATATTAGTAACAGGAAGTCAAAAAGCGTTGATGCTTCCGCCAGGTTTAGCTATTTTATACTACAGCGAAAAAGCAGAAAAAAGGTTAGAAAATAGTAAACTACCAAAGTATTACTTTTCAGTTGAAGCAGAAAGTAAAAAGCAAGCTAAAGGTCAAACTGCATACACACCTGCTATAAATCTTATAATAGCTTTAAATGAAAGCTTAGATTTAATTTTAAATGAAGGATTAGATAATCTTGAAAGAAGACATAGGATACTTGCAGATATGACAAAAGAAAGTTTAAAAGAGATAGGTTTGAAACTACTTTCCGAAAGTCCTTCCAATTCAGCTACAGGTGTTTATACACCAGAAGGTATAGATGCAGATGTCTTTAGAAAAGAACTCTTAAAAATTGGTGTTAGAGTAGCTGGTGGACAAGACCATTTAAAAGGAAAAATAATAAGAATAGCCCATATGGGATATTTTGATTACTTGGATATGATAGAAGTTATATCTGCTATAGAGATTGGGCTTTATAAAATGGGTTATAAAATAGAACTTGGTAAAGCTGTTAGAAAAGCTCAAGAAATATACTTAAAAGAGGTATAAACAGTGGTTAGGATTATATTTATAAGACATGCAGAAAGTTTATGGAATCCTATAGGAAGATACCAAGGGAAGTTAGACCCAGAGTTAAGTGAAAAAGGACACAAACAAGCACAACTAATAGCCCAGGCTATAAAAAAATACAATCCAACAAGATTGTACTCAAGTCCACTTAAAAGAACCTATCAAACAGCAGAGTATATAAGTAAAGAGTTAAATCTTCCTATTATAAAAAATGAAGATATTATTGAGATAGACCATGGAGATTGGTCTGGATTGTTGGTAGAAGAAGTAAAAGAGAAATATCCAGATATGTTTAGACAGTGGTTATATGAACCACATTTAGTAAAATTTCCAAATGGTGAATCCTTAGAGGACGTATTTAAAAGAGTAAAAAAGTTTTTAAACTATGTGATAGAACAACATGAAAACGAAACAATTATAGTAGTATCACATACAGTGCCGATTAGAGCATCATTAACAGCAGGATTAAATTTAAATATGGATAAATTTTGGATTTTTGGTTGTGATAATGCTTCATACTCTATATTAGATTACGATAAAGTTAGACCAATACTTTATAAGCTAAATAATACATACTATTTAGGAGAGTATTACATACCTGCATTAGATGCACTTTAAAAAGGAGTAAATTTGAAGATAGACCTTCCAAAAGGGGTAAGAGTATACGATAAGGAAGAAAGTTATTTAATAGATTGGATAGAAAAATGTATACAAGAAAGTTTTGAAAGTTGGGGTTATGAAAAGATAATAACCCCTTTATTAGAGTATTATGAAGCATACAGTGATGTTTTAGATGAAGATATACTAAAAAATACTTTTAGACTTGTTGATAGATATGAAGGGGAGACCTTAATATTAAGACCCGACTTTACTGTAAGTATTGCAAGATATATAGCTTCTTTACAAAAAAAAGAATTTCCAATAAGATTTTACTATTTAGGTGATATATTTAGATTTGTAGTTCCAAAAGGTGATAAAATTTATGAAAAAAGGCAAGCAGGTATTGAGTTAATTGGTGTAGATCAGATAGAAGCAGATGCAGAAGTTATAGCTGTTGCGACATATTCATTAAAAAAACTTGGTATTGAAAATTTTCAGATAGATATAAACAATGTAAAACTTTTTAAATCTATTGTAAATTTATTAAAACTATCTTCACAAGAATCAAATACACTTCTTTATTATCTAAAGAATAGAGAGACATATAACATAAAACGATTTTTAGAAAATTATAATATTGATAAAAAGATAAAAGATTTTATAGTCAGTCTTCCAAAATTAAGTTTGAGACCACAAGGATTAGAAGAACTTATAAGCAAATACAAAGATATAGAATTTATTTATAAACCTTTAGAAGAGCTTTATAGAATTTACAGAATCTTAGATGAGTACGAACTTGGAAATCAGATAGTAATAGATTTATGTGAACCTCGTGAGTTTAACTATTATACTGGAATAGTTTTTGAGATATTTATAAAAGATTTTTCAAAAATAGTTGGCTATGGTGGAAGGTATGATACTTTATTAAGTAAATATAACGGTGATTATCCAGCAACAGGTTTTGCATTTGATACACTGGCAGTTTTTGAGTATATTTTGAATACTAAACCAATAAAACATGAAAAAGATTACTACATAATCGATACAACAGAAGATAAAACATTAGCATATAAAATAGCAAAGATTTTAAGGGATAAAGGATTTAAAGTAACCAGAGATATAGTAAAAAGGGATGTTGATAAATCTTTAGAGTTTGCTTTTAAAAATGGCTATAAATATGCTATTTTAATAAAAGTTGAAAATTCTGAAAAAAAGATATATATTTTTAATTCAAATTATGAAGAAGTAAAACAAGAGATTTTTAAATAAAGACTAAAATCAAAAAAAGTCTCTATTTGAAAGTCCCTTATAGTACCAGTAGGTACTAAATAATTTTTAGGAGTTTTAAATATGGAAGTAGGTGATAGAAAAGTAGTTTCTTTTGAGTACACATTGAAAGACAAAGAAACAGGAGAAGTTATTGATAAAAGTGCAGGCCAACCTTTAACATTTTTAACAGGTGTTGGAGAAATAATCTCAGGTCTTGAGAGTAGAATGTATGGTATGAAGCAAGGAGAAAGGAAAACTATCGAAGTTCCGGCAGAAGAAGCTTATGGTTTATCTGATCCAAATTTGGTTCAAAAATTACCAATACAGTATTTTGAAGGTATAAACTTAGAGGTTGGTTTACCTTTACAAGCTCAAACCCCAGAAGGTCAAATTATAAATATGGTAGTTGTAGATTTTAATGAAAATGCTGTTACTGTAGATTTAAATCATCCATTAGCTGGAAAAGATTTAATTTTTGAAGTTGAAGTTGTAAATATTAGAGAAGCAACACCTGATGAAATTTTACATGGACATGCTCATTTTGGAGGACATCATTAATTAAAAATATCCCCATCTATTGTGATGGGGCTTCTTTTTTAACACATTCTTCACATATACCAAATATCTCTAACCTATGGTATACAGGTTTGAAATTGTACTTTTCGCAAATGCTATTTTGTAATTTTTCTATCTCATCATCATGAAATTCTATAATTTTCCCACAGTTTAAACATAGCAAATGATCGTGGTGTTCTTTGTTTGCAAATTCGTAGTATGTTTTATTATTTAGTTTTATAACTTCTACAATATATCCTAAATCTTTAAGTATGTTTAATGTTCTATAGATTGTAGCTCTTGAAGCGTCTATATTTTTCTTTTTAATCTTATAAACTAAATCTTCTACTTCAAAATGACCTTTTGATTTTAAAATCTCTTCAATAATATTTAACCTTTGATTAGTTATCTTAATTCTTTTTTTCTTTAACTTGTCTATTATCTCCTTCTTTATAGTTTTCATAACTACTTTTTCCTTAAATCAGGTCTCACAAGATTAAATATATTATCTTCTGATATTTTACAGTAATCTGCACCACCTAGCCTTCCTACTACCTGTAGTTTTTTACTGTCAACATAACCTTTCTCATTAATTAATCTATCCTCTATATGATACTTTAAAATCTCACCAAAAATTAACCCCATATCTGCAATTTCTATTATCATAAATTTTTTACACTCTATATTTATTGGAGATTCTTTTATTCGTGGAGATTTAATATAATCAGATTTTATAGGGGTTAAATTGGCTTCTATAAACTCATTAATCTTTTCATCGTATGGATAAGATGTTATGTTCATCTTTTCAACTAAATCATAGGTGACAATATTTACTACAAAATCACCAGTCTCCTCTATATTTTTCCAGGTATCTTTTTTATTTTCGTTATCCTTTTTACCTATAGAGATGGCAATTAAAGGGGGACTTGAAGATATACCCATATAAAAACTAAAAGGTGCTATATTGTATACACCATCTTTAGATACAGTAGATATCCATGCTATAGGTCTTGGGACAATAGTACTTATCATTAATTTATAGATATCTTTTTCATCTAAATTTTTTACATCTAAATCCATTTAAACACCTATTTCTCTTGGATTTTTTATATAATAAGTATCAATATATTCTACAATTTCGTCAATATCGTCAAGCAGTTTAAATATTTTTAAATCTTCTTTATCTAAAAAACCATGATTGATGGCATTATCTTTTAACCAGTTTATGAGTCCTTCCCAATAATCTTTTTCATATAAAATGACAGGAAAAGGTTTTAATTTTTTAGTTTGGATTAAAGTTAAAGTTTCAAAAAATTCATCTAAAGTACCAAATCCACCGGGGAAAAGTACAAAGGCAGTTGCATATTTTACAAGCATAACTTTTCTTGCGAAAAAGTAGTTAAAATTTAGTACTTCTGTTAAATATTTATTTGGTTTTTGTTCTTTTGGAAGTTTTATATTAAGTCCTATAGAGTTTCCTTCTGCTTCAAAAGCTCCTCTATTGGCTGCTTCCATTATTCCTGGACCACCTCCAGTGACAATTGAAAATCCTTTCTTAGCCAACTTATATGCAAGTTCTCTTGCTGTTTCGTAATATTTATCTCCTTCTTTAACCCTTGCAGAACCAAATATAGTTATAGATGGTATATAGTTTGGCATAACTTCAAATCCATCGATAAAATCACCGATAATTTTAAATAATCTCCAAGATTCCTCTTTTTTCAACTCATTGATAATATAGCTATTCATATATCCTCCTATTTCTTTTTTTGAAAAATTATAAATTATGTTATAATATTTTTCTAAAATTTTGATAAGGAGGTACTATTTTTGGTTAAAATAAGACTTTCAAGAGCAGGAAGAAAAAAACATCCAGTCTATAGAATGATAGTAGTAGATAGCAAAAAACCAAGAGAGACAAAGGCTATTGAGTATATAGGTACTTATGACCCTATACTTAAAACAGGAAATATAAATGTTGAGAAAGCTAAAGAGTGGTTAAGTAAAGGAGCACAACCTACAGAGAGGGCTATAAAAATTCTAAAAGCTTTTGGATTAAATAACTAAAAGGAGGACTGCAGATGAGCAAGCTTACTCAGATTGTAGAACAAATGGCTAAGGCTATTGTTGACTATCCAGAAAAAGTGGAAGTGAAAGAGATTGAAGGTGAAAAAATAACTGTTGTCGAATTAAAAGTAGCTCCAGAAGACCTTGGAAAAGTTATAGGTAAACAAGGAAGAACTGCAAGAGCTATGAGAACAATTTTAGCATCTGTTGCAAGAAAAGAAAATAAAAAAGCAGTTTTAGAAATATTAGAATAATTAAAATTAAGGGAGGTCACTCCTCCCTTTAAAAATTTATATCTAATCCTTTTATCTCAAATATCCGTGAATCATATTCATCAACGTTAATTTTTATATCTACCATATTTTCTAAATTATCATTTAAATTTTTAGGCCATTCTATTATTATTAAACCTTTACCTAATAAATCTGATATATCAAAATCTTCTACCCTATACATATCTATATGGTAAATATCAAATTTAGGTGTTTCATAATGATTCATTATTGTAAAAGTTGGAGAAGTAACATCTTCCATTACACCAAGATTTTTTAAAAGATATTTTGTAAAAGTTGTTTTTCCTGCCCCAAGGTCACCTTTTAATAAAATTATCTCATTACCTTTTAATTTCTCAGAAATAGCTTTTGTAAAGCTATCTAAACTCTTTAAATTGTCGATTTTGTATATCATAAATACCCCACGAAAATAATTATTGTAAGAAACTATAAAAAAGTCTATAATTATTTTAGCATTTTATAAATAGGAGGCAGTTATGTTTATTGGTTCTGTTGTTGCACTTATTACGCCTTTTAAAGATGGTAGCCTTGATAGAAAAACTTTAAAGAGATTAATAGAGTTCCATATAGAAAATGAAACTAATGCTATTGTAGTAGCAGGTACTACTGGAGAATCACCTACATTAACATATGAAGAACATGAATTATTGATAGAGCTTGCCGTAGAATATGCAAGTAAAAGGATTCCTATTATAGCAGGAACAGGAGCAAACTCTACCCATGAAGCAATAACACTTACAAAATTTGCTGAAAAAGTAGGTGCAGATGCTTCTCTTCAAGTAGTTCCTTATTATAACAAACCAACACAGGAAGGAATATATCAACACTTTAAAGCAATAGCAGAAGAAACAAATATTCCTCTTATCTTATACAATATTCCATCTAGAACTGGCGTAGATATGTTACCTGAGACATTTGCAAGACTATATTCAGATTTTCCAAATGTTATAGGTATTAAAGAAGCTACTGGAAACGTTGCAAGAGTTTCTGAAACAATATCTCTAACGAATGAAGATGTTTTGATACTATCTGGAGATGATGCATTAACACTTCCTATGATGGCAGTTGGTGCAAAAGGTGTAATATCTGTAGCTAACAACTTAATCCCAAGACAGATATCTCAAATGTGTAAGTTAGCCCTTGAAGGAAACTTTACAGAAGCTAAAAAAATTCACAATCAGTACTGGGACTTATTTAAAGTTTTATTTATAGAAACAAATCCTATACCTGTTAAAATAGCAGCTTATTTGATGGGGTTAATAGAATCTAATGAACTTAGACTTCCTCTTTACTACATGTCTAAATCTAACGAAGAAAAATTAAAAGAAGTTTTAAGAAAACACAGCCTAATTTCTTAATTTTGCAAAAAAGAAAATGGATTATTTAAAAAAATAAAGAAATAGCTGATAAAGTTTTTGGTATAATTTTTGCTTAATTTTTTGAAAAACTTTTTGGAGTGTAAATGAAAGTAGCTATTGTTGGCGTTGGAAATATGGGAAGTAAGTATGTTAATAAATTCAATGAACTACAGTTAGACTATGTTTTAATAGATTCAGATATTCAAAAACTTAATCAGTATCCTGAAGGTATCAAAAAGTTTACCAATATAAACCAAGCTATTGATGAAGGCTTAGATGCAGTATTTATAGCTACATCTCCTCAGTCACATGTACCATTAGCTAAGGTATTTTTAAATGAAGGAATAAATGTTATGGTTGAGAAACCACCATCATTAAGCAGAAAAGATTTTGAAGAAGCTTTAGATTTGGCTTATAAAAAAAATGTGTTCTTTTCTGTTTCTGAGATAGAGTTAAAATCAAGCTCTGTCAGAAATTTGAATGTTGATGGTGATGTTGAGAATGTAAGAGGTTATAGATTAAATTTAGGAAAAGGCTACATCAATCCATTTTTTGACTTAGCATGGCATGACCTTTATATATTTAGTTATCTTTTTGGAGACTTTAGATTAAAAAATATAGAAATTGTTTCAAATATTGCAAAAGTTGAAACTATTGGAGAAAAAACAGATTTTATCTTAGAAGTTGCTTGGCTTCATCCTTATGTTAAAAGAGAATGGAATTTAGAAACATCAGAAGGTGATATAATTTTAAATTTTGTAGAGGATAAGATAATATATCCTTTTGGTAAAGTAGTGGAGAAAGACAACCAAGATAAACTAAGATTGATGATAAAAGAGTTTTTAGAAAATCCATCTTATGAAAGTTCATTAAGATCTTTAAATATTTTAAAAGAGATAGAAAACTTTAAGTTATAAAGGAGACATAATGATCCCAATCATTAAGCCATTTTTTGGAAGAGAGGAAGAAGAAACTGTTTTAAGTATTATGAAAAGTGGTCAAATAACAAGAGGTCAATGGACACTAAAATTTAGAGAGGAGTTTAAAAATTATATTGGAGTAAATTTTTGTCATACTGTTTGTAGTGGGACAGCAGCATTGTATATAGCACTTAAAGCAATAGAGATATCTAAAAAGGAAGATATTGTTATAGTTCCTTCCCTTAGTTTTATGGCAACTATTGATGCGGTTATAATGGCAGGTGGTACACCAGTAGTTGTAGATATTGATGAAAGTTATACTATGGATCCAAAATGGTTGGAAATAGCAATAGAAAAATATAATCCAAAAGCTGTCATTCCTGTTCATCTTTTTGGTCAAACAGCTAATATGGATGCAATAGGTAAAATATGTAAGGAAAATGGTATACTTATTTTAGAAGATGCTGCCCAAGCCCATGGAGCTGAGTTTAAAGGAAAGAAAGCAGGAGGCTTAGGAGATATCTCTGCATTTAGTTTTTATGCATCTAAAAATGTGGCTATGGGTGAAGGTGGAGCTATATTAACAAACAATCCAGAAATTGATGAAAAAATAACAAACTGGATAGAGTTTGGTAATCATCCAGCTTTAAATCTACGAATAACAGAGTTTCAAGCTGGCATAGGTTATTGGCAACTTAAAAGGTTAGATGAAACAAATGAAAAAAGAAGAAGAATAGCAAATCTGTACAATGAAGAGTTTAAAAATTTACCAGGTTTATTGTTGCCGCAAGAACTCCCAGATAGAAAACATGTATTTCATATATATGCTTTAAGACATCCTATGAGAAATAAAATAGTAGAAAAACTTATAGAGAATGGAATAGGAGCAAGAGTTTACTATGATTACACATTACATCAATTAAGAAATGCTGAACATCTAAATTGTGAATTTGGTGAAATATGTACAAAAGAACTTTTTGCAGTACCAATACACCCTTCTTTAACAGATAAAGAAGTTGAATATATTATAGATACTGTTAAAAAGGTTGTTAAAGAAGTTTAGGAAGTTTTTGCCATGAAAAAGCTAATTTTATTAGGAATGTTCTTATCTCTAACTTCCTGTGTTGTATATACAAAACCAGGTGCTGTTGTTGTTAATACACCAAATAAAGTTATAGTTCATCCAAGAGTTATTTTTATACCAGAATATGATATTTACATTGTAGATTCTCCAGATATAGAGGTTTATAAGTATAAAGGAAGATGGTATTGGTTTTATGAAGGTAGATGGTACATTGCTGAAAAATGGGAAGGTCCTTGGGTAATACTAAAAGGTCCACCACCATTTAAGATTCCACCAGGTCAAATTAGAAAGGTGTATATTCACGAAAGGAATATGGAAAAAAAGGAATGGAGAGAAGAACATAACCATCGTAGAGATTAAAAAAATAGAGAGGTAGAAAATGAAAGTTACTGAAGGGAAGTTAACAGCAGAAAATTTGAAATTTGGAATAGTTTTAGGAAGATTCAACAGTTTTATTACAGAAAGATTATTAGAAGGTGCTATTGATTGTATACTAAGACATAATGGAAAAAAAGAAAATATAGAAGTTTTTAAAGTTCCAGGTTCTTTTGAGATACCATTAATAGCTAAAAAACTTGCAAAATCTGGTAAGTACGATGCTATTATATGTTTAGGAGCAGTTATTAGAGGTTCTACTCCTCATTTTGATTATGTGGCAAATGAGGTTACAAAAGGAATAGCACAGGTTGGATTAGAAACAGAGGTTCCTGTAAGTTATGGTATCTTAACAACTGATACAATAGAACAAGCTATTGAAAGAGCAGGTACAAAGATGGGTAATAAAGGTTTTGATGCTGCCTTGACAGCTATAGAGATGGTAAACTTGATTAAACAGATAGGATAATCTATGGATAAGATATCATTTGTAAAAGAAAAAAATTTAAAAAAGAGAGTAAGGGGAATATTATTTAGAATACTCTTCTCCTTTGATTTTAGGGAAGAAAACATTTTTGATGTTGCAAAGGAGTATATAAACTTAAAAAAAATACCAGAAGAGATAAAGAATAATGTTGTTGATATTTTAAACTTTTATGAAGAAAATAAAGAAAAGATTGATGAGATTATAAAATCTTATTTAGAAAAATGGAGACTTGAAAGATTAGGTTTTGTTGAAAGAGCAGCTTTAAGACTTGGTATAGCAGAGTTGTTAATTATAAACAGTAAAAATTTTAATCCTGAGGAAAAATCAAGAGAAATTAAAAGATTAATATTGGATATTTTAGATATTGTGGACTGTTATACAAACTCTAAAAATTCTGTACGGTTTGTTAATGGTATTATTGGAAAAGCAAATAGAGAAATAGAGAAAAATGAGAATAGTATTCATATCTGATATTCATAGTAATATCTATGCATTAGAGGCTTTAGAGAAAGATTTAAAAAATAGAAGTTATGATTCTATTTACTGTCTTGGAGATATTGTTGGCTATGGTGCAAATCCAGTAGAAGTAGTTGAATGGATTATGGAAAATATAAACTTTTCGTTAAGAGGAAATCATGACACATTAATATCAAGAGCTGAACCAATAGATATGCATAATCCTTATACGTTAAAAGCAGCTTACTATAATATAGAAATTTTAAAAAACAAACATAAAGAATTTCTAAAAAGCCTGTCTAAAGATTTTGAAAATGAGAAATTTGTTTTAACACACGATGAACCTTGTATTCCTGGAAGTATGGAATATATAACAAAGATAAAAGAAGCAAAAGATACATTTTCAGCTTTTCATCAACAAATGTGCTTTTTCGGTCATACTCATTTACCTGGTATTTTTGAGAAAGATGATGAAGATATATCTTTCATAAAGGATGATAAAATTTATTTAAAAGAACACTGTAAATATTTAATAAATCCTGGTAGTGTAGGGCAACCAAGAGATAAAGATCCAAGGTTATCTTATATCATCTATGATGATGAAGAACAAAGTGTAGAGTTTATAAGAGTTGAGTATGAAATAGAAAAAGCTGCAAGAGATATTTTAAATGCAGGTTTACCTACTATTTTTGCAAACAGACTTTATAGAGGAATTTAGCACAGACGTTAAGTCTGTGCCTTTTTATTATTAGCTTTTACTCTCTTGAGATTCTTCTTGATAGTATGAAGATAGAGAAGCTTTTAAAACTTTTATCAAACAACCTTCACAAACTCTTAAAGTAACTGTTTTATCTTCTATACTCTTTATTTCTCCAACTATACCACCAACTGTTATTACTTTTTCACCTTTCTTTAGATTGTTAATAAACTCCAGATGCTTTTTTCTTTGTTGTTGTTGTGGTCTGTAAAGTAAAAAGTAGAAGATACCAACTAGTAAAACCATCCAAACTATTGCACTTATTAAGCTTGCCATTGGATCACCCTGCATAAAAAACCTCCTTTTAATAATAAAAAAAGTGAATAAATTAATTTGGTATAATTTTAGCAAAATTGAAATTAATTAACAAGATTAGAAGGAGGTTTTATAGTTGGTATACGATGCATA
>JBBIPN010000021.1:0-18805 GCA_037442825.1 Sulfurihydrogenibium sp.
GGTTTATTTGGTAGAAGACCAAGTTCATACATTGAAAATAAAATTCTTCTTTGAACTGGTTTCAATCCATCTCTTACATCTGGTATTGCCCTTCCAGCAATAACAGACATAGCATAATCAATGTATGCACTTTTAACTTCTTCTTCTATAAAAACTTTTTTAATATCTTCCATAACTACTCCATAAAAATATAATAAGTTGAACATATTATAACATTTCTACAATTTTTATTAAATATAATTTCGAAATGCAATATATTATTTCAAAATGAAATATGCAAACATTAATATAATTTAATTAGTTAATATTAGCTAACTAAACAAAATATAACACTGTTTTTTATTAAAAATTCTTAACAACTGGCATATTTGTTGCGTATATTTAACAACGTAGGTTTTAAATTAATAAGGTTAGTATTTGACAACTTTTATAATATAATTAGAATATAATGAGATATTTATATTCTAAAAATTTTATATAGGAGGTTTTTAAATGAAAAAAGTTTTAACACTTGCAACAGCTGGTCTTTTAGCAGTATCTGCTTCATCAAAAGCAGCTGATTTATTGGTCAGCGTAGATCAAGCAAAAGATTTAGTAGGAAAGGCTGTTTTTGTCAACGGTGATGACCCAAAAGTTTTTGCTCAAGGTCATATTCCAGGCTCCGTAAATGCATTTGCTCATGATCTTCACTATCTAAAGGATATTAGACAGTGTGGTGGTCTCCCTATGTGTGAGAAAAATGCTCAGAAGTTCATAAGTGAGCTTGGAATCAGCAACAACTCTCAGGTTATAGCTTATGATGATGGTAAAGGTCCAAATGCTTCAGGTGTATGGTTCTTCCTTTATTTATACGGTGTAGATAATGTTCAAATGTTAGACGGTGGTTTTGCTACTTGGAAAGCAAAAGGTTTACCAGTAGAAACTGGACCAGCTAAAAAACCAGCTCCTGGAAAATTCACTGTTAAAGTAAGAAAAGAGATTTTAGCTACTAAAGATGAAGTCTTAAAAGCTAGTAAAGATGCGTCTTATGTAGTTTTAGATGCAAGAAGATTTGAAGAGTATACTGGAAAAACATTATTAGACGCTCTTGAAGCACCAGGAAAACACAAACAGGTTGAAAGAGGTGGTCACATTCCTGGATCTAAATTCTTTGAATGGAAAAAGATTGCTGGAAACCCAAACGGTGAGCCAGGCAAATCTTTATTTAAATCAGTTGATCAAATTAAAAAACAACTTGAAAGAGCAGGTATTACTCCAGACAAAACAGTTATATCTTACTGTCACGTAGGTTTAGGAAGAGGTTCTTTTGTATTTACTGCTTTAAAATTAGCAAGTTATTCAAAAGCAAAAGTCTACGTTGGTTCTTGGGATGAATGGGGTAATGATAAATCTTTACCTATAGAACAATAATTTTATCTTAAGCCGGTCTTAGGACCGGCTTCAATTTTTATCAAGGAGGTTTTTAGTATGGAACATTCACACCATTTAATAATGGGTATAATTACAGGTATGTTGTTTGGCTTTACACTGTTTAAAGTTGGAGCTGTTAGATATTCAAGAGTTGAAGGTCTACTTTTACTTAGAGATTTAAAAATTATGAAATTTGCTTTTACTGGAATAGCAACTGCTTCTATAATCTATGGGTTAGCTGATATATTAGGTTTTGCTGAATCTACAAACTTGATTCCAAGGATAATGCCATATATGGGAGTTGCACATCTTATAGGTGGTGTTATGTTTGGAATAGCTATGGCTTCAGCTGGATTTTGTCCTGGTACATGTGTTGCAAGGGTTGGAGCAGGTAAGTTCATATCTGCAGCAGGTATAATAGGTTTAGTTTTAGGTATAGTTATTTACAATGCAATCCAACCAACCTTAGTAGAAGCTGGAATATTAGGAAGTAGGCAAGATTTAACATTGTATGGTGTACTTGGAATACCTTATGGTCCTTTAGCTGTAGCATGGGGAGTTTTATTTTTAATACTTGCTTTAGTTGCAGATTGGTTAGATCCGGCTAAAAAATTTTATATAGAAGAAAATACAAATAAATCATTAGTAAATAGATTAATAAAATCTGAATGGCATTGGGCTGTAGGTGGTGTTGCAGCAGGATCTATCATTGCTTTGGCTACTGCACAAGGGGAATATTTAGGATTTTCTGGTGCTTTACTTGCATTAGTTGCATGGATAGGTGATTCTTTAGGCTATCCTCTTTCTAACGTGGTGCCAAAATTAAATGAAACTATATATTGGCATTCTGGATTAATCATTGGCGTACTACCTGGAGCATTTATTGCTTCTATAATATCTGGTAAATTTAAATTTGATCCGGTTCCACCAGCATTTGCCCAAGTTACTCCACTACCAATAGTCAGAATGATTCTTGTTTTCTTTGCAGGTATATTCTTGGCATTAGGTGCTATGATAGGTGGTGGTTGTACTACTGGAGCATTTTTAGCAGCTTATCCAACACTTTCTATTGGAAGTATGGCAATGTCTGCAACATACTTTATTGTAGGTATATTAACTGCAAACCTTATATACTTAGGTAGATGGTCAAGATTTATAGAAGCTAAAAAGGCTTCTGAAGAACTTTACGATTAATTTTAGAGGTGGTTAATATGAGTATGACAGAAAGATTATTATTTTGGATAGCTATAGTAGTTTTAGTCGTAGCTACATTTGGTGTAAAGGGTAAAGTTGACAACTTGGAAAAGCAAGTTTCTCAAGTAAATCAGGCATTTGGAGGTGAGTAACAGTGAATCCAAAAATTGAAAGAAGTGTATATATAGGTATTATTGTTGTTTTATCAGTTATCCTTTTTGGCTTAGGTAAAAAAGAACTTGAACTTAAAAAACAGATACCTGTAACTGCAGAAGAACTTTATAAAAAACTTTCAAATCCAAAAATAAAGGTACAAATCATAGATGTTAGAGAGTTAACTTCTTCTGATGAGGTTGGTGGATATGAAGATTCAAGAATACCTGGAGCTTTACCATTTCCAAACTGTGATGAAACAAACATGAATACAGAAAATTTAAAAGATGCTTTAAAAAGAATCAATCCTTATATGTATACAGTAATAGTTTCTACTGATGGAAATCCAGATATATTTAAAAAATGTACTACAAAATTTAACAATGCTCAAAACTTAACAGGTGGTATGAAAGCTTGGCAAGAAGCAGGATTACCAGATGAATCTGGAGAGTATACACCACCTAAAGCAGGTGGCGGCGGTGGTTGTTTATAAAAACAATAACAGGAGGTTAACGTATGGCAATTTCTAGAAGAGATTTCTTAAAAATAATGTCTACAACAGGAGTTGCTGTTGGAACTGTTTCTTCAGAAGCTTTTGCTAAGTCAAAAGCTGTAGTAGTAGAAGATCCAAGAGCTTCTTATCCAAATAGTTCTTTTGTTGAAAATATGTATCGAAAAGAATTTGCTTATACTTACGGTAAAAAAGAAGAGCATGGAACAGCTTACCACTGTGTAAACTGTCAAGGTAACTGTGCTTGGGACGTATGGGTTCAAAATGGTATAGTAACAAGGGAAAATCAAGTAGCAAACTATCCCCTTTTAAACCCAAAAATTCCAGATGCTAACCCAAGAGGATGTAATAAAGGTGTACAACACTCTCAAGTTATGTATGAAAAAGATAGAGTTTTATACCCTATGAAAAGAGTAGGAAAAAGAGGAGAAGGAAAGTGGAAAAGGATATCTTGGGATGAAGCAATCGCAGAAGTAGCAACAAGAATATACGAAACAATGTTAACAAAAGGACCTGCTGGAAACTATATTCACGTTGGTGCAGGTATGTTAACAGAAGCAAGGGCAGCTTCAGGTAAAAGACTTGGTACACTTCTTGGGGCTGTAAGGCCTTACATAGCATCTTACGTTGGAGATATGTTCCCAGGTGTTTCTCTCGTTTATGGTGAAGGTAATATAGGATTTTCTTATGACTTTGTTTATACTGCAAACGTCCAAATCTGGTGGGGACAAGATCCAAACAAAACAAGGATACCAGATGCTCACTGGGTTTGGGAAGGTAAATACAACGGTGGAAAAGTTATAGTAATAACTCCTGATTTTAATGCAACAGCTAAAGGAGCTGACCTTTGGGTTCCAGTTAGAGCTGGATATGATGGCTTCTTAGCAATGTCTATAATAAATGAGATAATTCAAAAGAAACTTTATAAAGCTAACTTTATAAAAGTATTCACAGATTTACCATTCTTAGTAAGACTTGATAACAAGAAACTTTTAAGATTATCAGATATTGATAAAAATGATTCAATGTTTGATAAAAAAGTATTTCACGTTATGGAAGAAAAAGCTCATGGTAAAGAGTTTGAGGAAGATGCAGTATTCTTATCTTACAACTTAAAAAATGGTAAATTTACAATAATGCCAGGTAGTGAAGGAAACCCTATTAAAACATTAAGATTAAAAGATTTAGGATGGGATATAGATCCAGCATTAGAAGGTGTATATGAAGTAAAACTAAAAGATGGTTCAAAGGTAAAAGTTACACCTGCATTTGAACTACTTAAAGCAGAAGCTGCAAAATTTCCAGCTGAAAAAACATTTAAACTTACAAACGTTCATCCAAAAATAGTAGAACAACTTGCAAAAGATATAGCTCTTCCAAAAGTTGCCTTTATCTCTATGGGATTTACTATAGGAAAATACTTTAATGGTATATTAACTCAAAGAGCAATAGCATCTATAACACCACTCTGTGGAAGACTTGGACCTTACGGAGGATTTAACTCTGAAAACGAATGGTCAATCTCTGGTTTAGCTAAAATATCTGGATTTGCTGGAAAATATAAAGAAAGATTCGCTTCTGGTTTTGTAAGTGAGTTTGTATTAGGTAATATGATGGAAGATTTTGACAAATTGTATGAAGAAGATACATTTAAAGAAGTAACGGGAATGTCTAAAGAAGAGTATAAGAAAAAAGTAAATGAAATGCTTGCAAAATCAGAAGGAGATAAAGGAATAGGTCATGGTAAATCATATTGGAAAGATATAGAAACATTTTTACTTTTTGCAGATGCAAGATTTAGAAGAAATAAAGGTAGTACATATAAAAAAGCTTTCTTAGAAAAAGCTAAATTTATAGCATATATTGATTTTAGAATGTCTGATTTTGCAAACTATGCAGATATAATACTTCCAGCAAAATCTCACTATGAAGTGTGGGATTTAAGAACTAACCCTGGTTATCACAGATTTGCCAACCTTGCTCACCCACCAACAAACTTAAAACCTGTTGGAGAAGCAAAATCTGAATGGGAAATATGTACTATGATTGTTGAAAAAATCCAAGAAATTGCAATGAAAAAGTACAAAGAAACAGGAGATCAAAAGTATATTAAAATACCAGATCCATTATCAAAAACAGGTTATAGAGATTTAGATACATTGGTTGAAGAGTATACTATTGGTGGTCAGTTAAGAACAGATAGAGATGCTGTTGAAATAGCTTTAGAAAATACTGACCAATTTAAACCAAACACTATTGAGACAATGTTTAAAAGAGGTGGTTATCTCGTACTAAATGAAAAAGCTGGAAAGTCTTCTCCACTTTATCCTGATAAACCTTACAACGTATTTGAAAATAACTTATACCTATATGAAAGATTTGAAACACTCTCAGGAAGAATAACTTACTACGTAGATGATGACTTATGGATACAACAAGGTGCAAATGTACCAACAACAAAAGAACCAATAAGACCAAGAAGATTTCCATTTGTTCTTATGACACCACACGCAAGGTGGTCAATACACTCAACTTATAAAACATCTACTTTACTCCTTAGATTACAAAGAGGAAAACCTTATGTAATGATAAATCCAGAAATAGCTAAGAAAAAAGGCATAAAAGATGGTGAGGAAGTAAGAGTATTTAACTCTATTGGTGAGTTTTATGCTATGGCAAAAGTTTATCCATCTTGTCCTAAGGATACGATTATTCTGGAACATGGATGGGAACCATTTTTCTATAAAGGTAGAAAAGGACATAATGAGACTGTTGCATCACCACTTAACTTGTTAGAACTTTCAGATGGTTGGGGACATCTTAAATTTGGTGGAAATTGGGATGGAAACCAACTTGGTTATGAAACTTCAGTAGATGTAGAAAAAGTTTAGGGAGGTATTGTAGATGTCAAAAAGACAACTTGCAATGGTAATGGATTTAAATAAATGTATTGGTTGCCAAACATGTACAGTAGCATGTAAAACACAATGGACAAACAGAAATGGAAGAGAGTACATGTATTGGAACAACGTAGAAACACATCCAGGAGCAGGATATCCAAAAAATTGGATGGAGGCTGGTGGTGGTTTTGATCAAGAAGGAAACTTAAAAGATGGCATTATTCCAGATATGGTTTTAGATTATGGTGTACCTTGGGATTACAACCACGATGAACTTTTTAACGGTGGTTTATTACACACAAAAGAAAACTTAGAATATGGCCCAAACTGGGACGAAGACGTAGGTGGTGGAGAATATCCAAACTCTTACTTCTTCTATATTCCAAGAATATGTAACCACTGTTCTAACCCAGGATGTTTAGCAGCATGCCCAAGGGAAGCTATCTTTAAAAGAGAACAAGATGGTATTGTTTTAGTTGACTTAGAAAGATGTCAAGGTTATAGATACTGTATAGCTGGATGCCCTTACAAAAAGATTTACTTTAATCCCAAAATATCAAAATCTGAAAAGTGTATATTCTGTTTCCCAAGGGTGGAAAAAGGTTTACCACCAGCATGTGCTCATCAATGTGTAGGTAGAATAAGATTTGTAGGTTTCTTAGATGATGAAGAAGGACAAGTTTACAAATTGGTACACAAATATAAAGTAGCTTTACCACTTAGACCAGACTTTGGAACACAACCAAACGTATACTATGTACCACCTCTATTTGATGCACCTAAATTTGATGACAAAATGGATTCGATAGAAAACTCAAGAAGAGTACCAATAGAATACTTAGAATTACTCTTTGGTAAAGAGGTTCATCAAGCTTTAGATACATTAAGGAAAGAAATGGAAAAAAGAGCAAAAGGAGAAGAATCAGAACTAATGGATATACTTATAGCATACAGCCATAGAGATATGTTTAGACTTGATAATAACTACTATCAAAAAGAGGCTGTAGCTAAAAATCTAAAAGGTTCTGAATTCTTTAAAGTAATAGATCAAAGATATTTACAAGGTGCAAATACCAAAAAAGTTGAGATAAAAGATTACACATTCCATGAAAAAGTATTACCTTTACCACCGAGAGAAAATGGACATGGTCACCATTAATATAAAAAGGGGGTTATACCCCTTTTTGATAAAAAACAACGGAATAAGGAGGAACCTAATGAAAAAATATTTAACATTGTTGGCTTTATCTTCATTAGTAGTTGTATCAAATGCAAGTACAGAAGATTTTAATGACGATTTAATAGAAGCAAAACAAGTAACAAAAATAGATGAATCTACATTATCTTCAATAGAAACAAAAAAGATAATATTATATCCACAGTACACTGTTCATTTAAACGATAAAGACGCAAATAAAAAATTACAGAACGCAAAACCTATAGAGGCAGAAGTTGGTGTAGTATACAATAAAAAAGATATAGGTATTGTTATTAAATGGAACGATGAAACAAAATCCATACAACCAAGTATGACAACTAACAAATTTGGCGATGGTACATCTGTAGAATTTCCTACAGTTTATGGAAAAGGAAAAACCTTAGCTTACATTGGCATGGGTGATTCAAACCATCCTGTTATGGTTTATTTAAAAAAAGCTGTAGAAGGTAAAGATTATAAGAAAGCTTTCATATCAGAAGGCTTTGGAACAATGACAGAAGTTCAAGAGAAGTATAATTTTACAATGAAGTACGATGAAAATAAAAAAGAATGGACAGCTATACTCGTAAAACCATTAAAAACACAAGATTTAATATTATCTGGATTAGTACCTGTTGCTTTTGCAGTTTGGGATGGAGATTCTTTAAATAGAGATGGTAATAAAATGATTTCTAGCTGGAAATTTGTAAAATTAGGAAAATCTAATCCTGATACATCTTATATTAAATACATATCTTATGGTTATGGGGAAATTGGAAATCATCAGAAAGGGAAAGAGCTAATGATACAAAATGGTTGTAATGGTTGTCACAGATTTGATGACCAAACATCAGCTCCAGAAGGTTTAGCTCCAAATTTATCTAAAATAGGTGGATATTCAAATCCAATATATCTAAAAGAATCTATAATCAATCCTAATGATGTTGTTATCAAAAACTTAAATATAAATAGACACTACAATAAATCAGCAGATAGAGATAAAAATGGTGCATATCCCAACAACGATATGTATACTTGGTATATAAAAAGTGAAAAAGGAAAATTACAATCAAAAATGCCACCTTATTCACATCTATCAGAACAAGATATTAACGATATTATAACTTATTTAAAAACTCTTAAATAAGGAGGAAATAAAGATGAAAAAATTATTTTTATCCTTTTTAGCAGCATCTTTTATAATGGGCATATCTTTTGCAGATGAAGAAGTAGGAGAAGAGATAGAACTATCAAGTGCAGTTATAACTGCAAAGTCATGTGCAGAAAAAGCTAAAGAAACAGGAAGTTTTGAACTTCTATCCAACTGTCCCCCTGTAGAAGCGGCTAAAACGGGATACGTAGTATATGATGTTACAGAAAACACGTTTTATTCTATTGCCCCTAAAAATGTATACTTTTTTGAACTTGATGAAGGTTTTGGTGGAAGTATAGATGTATCAGGAAAGATTCTAGGAAAAGAAGGAGATCTACCTGTTATTGAAGTACAAGATTATAAAATATCACCAAAACCAAAAGCTGGATTCTTTAAAGGATGTTTATAATTGAACATTAAAATATCTAAATAAATTGAATAAATTTGACTTAATGGAAAAGTTTATATATAAAATTAAGTATTTAAACTAATGGAGGTTAGTTATGAGACTTGGCTTTTTGGTAGATTTAAGTAGATGTATGGGATGTATGGCTTGTGCAGTATCTTGTAAAGCTGAAAATGATGTTCCATTACACAGTTGGAGGTTGAGGGTCAAGTATATAGACCAGGGTGAGTTTCCAGATGTAAAAAGACATTTTGTACCACTTAGATGTAATCACTGTGAAAATGCTCCATGTGAGAGAATTTGTCCAGTAAGTGCATTACATTATTTACCAAATGGTATAGTCAATGTAGACCATAACAGATGCATTGGTTGTGCTTCTTGTATGATGGCTTGTCCATATAACGCTATATACATTGATCCAATAACAAACTCTGCTGATAAATGTACTTACTGTGCTCATAGAATAGAAGTTGGAATGATGCCTGCTTGTGTAGTTGCATGTCCAACCCATGCAAATATTTTTGGAGACCTTGATGATCCAGAAAGTGAGATATCTAAATATTTAAAAGAACATAGAGATGTAATGGTTAGAAAACCAGAATTAAATACAAAACCTAAACATTTCTATGTTAGAGGTTCTACTGTTGCATTAGATCCACTTGCATCGGAAAGACCAGAAGGATATACACTCTTTACCGAAGTTAAATTTTTAGATCATATAGGAGGGCATTAATCATGTTAGGTGCAGAAGTAACTTTTGACGTTGCTTTACCTAAGGTAATTTGGGGATGGCTTGTTTCAACAAATATGTGGGCAAAAAGTATTGCAACAGGTAGTTTTTTAATTGGTATTTATTTTATAAAAAAATACCCAGAGAAAGATGCATTTTTTAGAAAATGGATTCCATTATTAGGTTTAATATTTATAGGTATTACACTGTTAGTAACAGTTTTAGATTTACATCATATGTTTAGATTTTGGAAAATTTTCTTATTCGCTCATTTCACTTCAGCTGTTACATTAGGTGCATGGGTTGTATCAGCATTTGTTTTAGTATTACTTGTATCTTTTTGGTCTTGGGTTACAGGAAATAAAAAACTATTCGATAAGGTAATGCTCCCAGGTACTGTATTAGCATTTTTCTCTACCATTTACACTGCTGGAATTATGGGAGAAGCTACTGCAAGAGAGATATGGGTATTTCCAGCTGAGATGGTTCAAATGCTTTTATCTGCAGTTTTAGCAGGTTCTGCAGTATACTTGCTTTTAATGTCAATTTTTAGCGTTCAATTAGAAGAGGTCAAAAGGGAACTTAGATATATATTTATAGGTACTGCTTCTTTGTCAGCCGCAATGTATATAGGAGAGTTAATGTTTGCAAAAATGCATTCAGAATTTTCCAATAGGGTTGTAGAAGTTTTAGCTTTTGGGGAACTTGCTCCTATGTTTTGGCTTGGAATATTCTTAACATTTATTATACCTATCGTACTTATAGGAATAGCTAATGAAAATAAGAAATACGAGTATTTCTTACTTGGGTCTATATCTGCATTAATTGGTCTTTGGCTTGTAAAACATTCATGGCTTTTAGCTCCTCAAATGTTACCATTAAGTTAATAGTGGAGGGAAAGAGATGATAAGAACATCAAGAAGAAATTTTTTAAAAGGATCTGCAGCATCAATAGGAGGATTAGCTCTAGCTAAAGGTGTTTTTGAAAAAGTTGATGCTAATAGCAAAGTAGCAAACAATCAAGAATTAACATTTGAAACAAAACATCTTGACTATTATCCACCTTTTGAAAAGTGGAATGATTGGAAAGAACCAGAAGGTGCTTACTGGAAAACACATGGTGGAGCACTTAGAGATGGTGTTAAACTTATAAACTATATGATAGTTCCAACAGCTTGTAACAACTGTGAAGCTTCTTGTGGTCTTACAGGATGGGTAGATAAAGATACAATGGTTGTAAAGAAGTTTATGGGTAATCCTTTCCATTCTGGTTCAAGAGGTAGAAACTGTGCAAAAGGATACGCATCCTTAGCCCAGATGTATGACCCAGATAGAATACCATTTCCATTAAAAAGAGCTCCAGGTAGTAAAAGAGGAGAAAATAAATGGATTAGAACTACGTGGGAAGAAGCTTTAGAAACTATTGGTAAAAAAATTAGAGAAGTTTTACAAAGAGGCGATGAAATATCTAAGAAACAGATAAACTATCAGGTAGGAAGACCAAACGAAATGAGTTTCAACGTAAAAAGGGTTGTTTGGTCTTGGGGAATAGACGGTAGAAATAGCCATACAAATATATGTTCATCAAACGGTAGATTTGGATCTATATTATGTGTTGGTGATGACAGAACATCTCCAGACTTTGCAAATTCAAGATTAATAATCCTCAACTCTTCCCATGCTGCAGATGCAGGTCACTACTATCAACAGCATGCTAGTTATATAGCAGATGCAAGGGCAAAAGGTGCAAAGTTGGTTGTAGTTGATCCAAGGTTGTCAAACTCTGCAGGTATGGCTGACCTTTGGATACCAACATGGCCTGGAACTGAAGCAGCATTATATTTAGCAATTTTAAATAAAATAATACAAGAAGGCAAGTATGATAGAAAGTTCGCAGAAAGATGGCTTAACTGGAAACAGCTTATGAAAGATAAAGAATATCTTAACTACTTAAAAGAAAATGGATATATCTCATCTATACCTTCTGGTGAGACATTTGATGATTTCATAAGCTTACTTAAGGATATGTATAAAGATTATACATTTGAGTGGGCTGCAGAAGAGTGTAGAGTTCCTGTAGATAGGATATATAAACTTTATGAAATGGTAGTATGGGCTGGAAACGCTATTACAAACTATCAATGGAGAGGTCCAGCTGCAGGAAATAGAGGTGGTTGGTTAGTTGGAAAAGTTATGAATATGTTACTTGCCTTTATGGGATCTATAGGTTCTGTTGGTGGATTAGGATGGTCCCACTGGCATAAAATTGACGTTGGTGACAAAGGTGGAGATGCATGTATGGCAGATAAACCCGAAAAAATAAATGTTTGGAATGAGCTTCACTATCCACCAGAATGGCCTTTATCTTCATATGAACTTAGTTTCATATATCCACATCTTTTGATAGATGATGAATGGAGAAATAAATGGAAAGAAAAAGGACTTAAAATACCAGATAAAGTAGAAGTTTGGTTTTCAAGAATATACAATCCTGTATGGATCAATCCAGACGGTTTTAGATGGGTTGAAGTACTAAAAGATGAAAACAAATTTGGTTTGAATATCTATATGTCTCCTAACTGGGCTGAAACAGCATTTTACTGTGATTATATCTTACCTATGGGACTTGCAGGAGAAAGACACGATCAACATTCTGAACCTACAAAACCAGAAAAATGGACATCATTTAGACAGCCAGTTTTAAGAGTTGCACTAATGAAATTAGGATGGAAGCCAAACGATCCTGCTAAAGCTACTCTTGAAGCACATAAAAAAGTAGGACTTGGTGAAGTATGGGAAGAAAACGAATTTTTCATCAATCTCGCTTTCCATATAGATCCAGATGGAATCTTAGGAATAAGAAAATACTGGGAATCAAAACAAAATCCTGGTAAGCCAGTTACAATTGAAGAGTATTACAATGCAGCATTTTCTAAATTACCAAGACTATCAGAAGTATGTAAACAACTTGGTGTTACACCTTATGAGTATATGAGAGACAGAGGTGCTTGGACAGAAGCTTCAAACCTATACTACATAATGGAAAAACCACTTCCTTACGATGAACAAAAAGATGTTTACAAATATAAAGATAAAGAAATTCCAAAATCATCTATTAAAATAGATGAAGAGTTAGCTATCGCATATGTAGAAGAAGAAGGTAAAAAGCATAACATCGGTGTCTATAAAGATGGTAAAATTTTACAAGGGTTCCATACACCATCAGGACATATAGAGTTTTACTCTAAAACACTAAAAGAATGGAAATGGTCAGAGTACGCTGTCCCTTACTATCCTAAAAATAGAGAAGAAAGACAAAAGATGATACACATTGTTAGCCAAGTACACCATGATTATATGACAGAAGAAAATGCCTTTGTATTAAATCCTATATACAGATTACCTTACTTAATACATACAAGAAGTGTTAACGCAAAATGGCTTATGGAGATAGGCCAAAACCATAATCCACTTTGGATATACGAAAAAGATGCAAGAAAACTTGGTATAAACAGAGGAGATTCTGTAAAAGTTTGGGTTGTAGATACACTAACAGGTATAAAAACAGGTTACTTTGTAGCAATGGCAATGCCAACACAAGCTACAAGACCTGGTGTAGTTGCATGTTCACACCACAATGGAAGATGGAGACTTGTAAATGAAGTAAAAGTAGAAGGATTTGAACATCCACTTAGTGTAATGAGACTTGGTTCAGTTCTTGCAGAGATTAAAACAGAAGGTAGTAAGTATTTCTTAAGGACAAAAGAAGGGGTAAAACCTTTCAAATCATGGCAGTTCCCTGAATTTAACAAAGATACAGAGCTAATTTGGTGGAAAGGTACAAACGGTGTATTCCAAAACGCTGTATTTCCAGCAAATCCAGATCCATTATCTGGTATGCAATGTTGGCATAAGAAAGTTTTAATAGAAAAAGCTGGTCCAGAAGATAAGATAGGTGATGTATTTGTTGATATTCAAAAAACATTTGAAGTATATAAAGCATGGAGAGATCAACTTACACGACCAGCTCCAGGACCAGGAGGTCTTAGAAGACCGAAATGGATGCCAAGACCATGGGTACCATTAACAGATGAAGCATACAAAATGCCAAGTGCTTAACCATAAAAATTTAATGAGGGCTTTTATGCCCTCTTCTTTTAAAATATATCAGGAGTAATGTATGGACGAAAAAATTCAAGAAAACCAAGCAAGAATAAATATGTACGCTTTTATATCCCGTTTATTAGTTGAAGAAGTAGATAAAAAGCTATTAGAAAACATTAAAAATAATAAAGACCTTATAGAATTATTTCCACATACAAAACAATGGGAGACATTTTATCAAAAATCTACAAAAGAGATAATTGAAGAAGATCTAAATGTAGATTACACAACAATTTTTATACTTAACGTATATCCTTATGAATCTGTATTTATGAATGATGAAGGACATATAAATCCTACCCCTACAAACCCTACACTACAGTTTTATCTTGAAAATGGTTATGAAGTAGATTTGAATAAAACAAGAGTATTATCTCCAGATCATTTAGCATTAGAGTTAGAGTTTATGATAACACTTATACAAGAACAGCTTAAGTCCTATTCCATAAACAAAATTGAAGAAGAAAAAAAATATTTAGACTTACAAAAAAAGTTTATGGAAAATCATCTATTACAATGGGCTCCAATATATCTTATGACAGCAAGAGATATGGCAGAAACACCATTTTACTATGATGTATGCCAACTTTCTCTTGATTTTATAATGTCAGATTATGAATATATATTAGAGCAGTCAGAAAGGATGGAAAATGTCAGATAGATTACATTTTGATATATATTCTTGTGTAAGAGTTTACTATAGATATGCTGATTGTAAAAAATGCTTAGAAGTATGTCCTATAGAAAACACCATATATTTAGAAAACGATAAAATAAAAGTAAATCCACAATCTTGTGTGTTATGTAGTGCATGTGTAGGTAACTGTCCTACAGAAAGTTTTAAAATAGAGGGTTTTGATATAAATAACTTCTATAAAAAGTTCTTAGAAAGTGAAAACAATTTAATATCTTGTAAATTAAATATACCTTGTTTATCTGCTTTAGATGAAAACTATTTAGTCTCTATAGTAATAGAAAAAGAAAGTGATTTAATGTTAGACATTGGTCACTGTAGTAGTTGTCAAATAGAAAAACAGACTGATATCATCAACAAAAATGTAGAAAAAGCAAACTATATTTTAGATCAAATATCTTATCCTTATAGAGTCAAAATAGAAAATATAAGCTATACTAAACCAGAGCAACCAAAAAACAAAAGAAGGTCTTTTTTGAAAATATTCGCAAAACAAACAGCAGCATTAGCTTTTTGGATGATTGAAGATAAGATTCCTTTTGAAGATGAGAAAAGAAAAGAAGAAAATAAAAATTTCAAAAATATAGTTAGTGAAAAAGTAAATCCAATTAAAAGAGATATACTTTTATCTTCTCTCTCTAAAATAGAAGATAAAGAAAACAGATATTTTGAAGTAGATAAAATTGAATTTTCTTCTGATAAATGGATAGATAGCTATAAATGTACAAACTGTTCTATCTGTTATAACGTTTGTCCCAGTGGAGCTTTATCACCAGATAGTTCTAAGTTAAAAGTATTATTTTCACCTACATTATGTATAAAATGTAGAATATGTCATGATGTTTGCCCAGAAAAATGTATATATTTAGAAGAAAAACTTTGTCTATCTGATTTTATTTCTGATAAATATAAAGTTTTAGCTGAGCATGTTATGATTCCTTGTAGTGAATGTTTAGTTCCATTTTCTTATAAAGGGGATTCTACAGTTTGTCCTCGTTGTAGACAGTTAGAAGATGATTTAAAAGAGCTGTTAAAAATAGGAGATTAATTTTTTACCCTATTTTAACTATTGTAGCACCTAAACCACCTTCATTGTAAGGAGCATCTTCATACTTGACTTTATAAGGAGACTTATCTAAATACTCTCTTACTGCATTTCTAAGTACACCAGAACCAAAACCATGAATTATTTTAAAAGTTGTATAACCTTCAAGAATAGCTCTATCTAAATAATTTTCTAAAATTTTTAAAGCTTCTTCCTTCGTTTTACCTATTAGATTTAAAGTAGGTGTTATATCAGATTTAGAACGGCTTAATTTGAAAGTTTGTTTTTTTTCTTTTTCTTCATACTTTTCCAACTGATTTAGATCTATCCATACTTTAATACCACCAAAATTAACATTTGCTTTATTTTCTCTTATAGATGTTACTGTACCAATCTGATTTTTACCTTTTATTTTGACTGTATCACCTTCTTTAATTTCTGGAACATTTTCTTGCGATAAATCTAACTTTATTTTTTTCTTTTCTTTTATAAATCTTTCAAGGTCTGAACCACTTTGTTTTTCTTTTATCTCTTTAAGTATCTGATAACCTTCTTCCCTTATCTTATCAACAAAATCATAAACTTCTTTTAAACTTTCTTGCCATTTCTCTTTTTTATCTTTTTGAAGTTGACTTACAAGTTTTTTATATTTAGCTTTTTCTTCTTCTACTTCTTTTTTCAACTTTTCTACTTCTTTCACTTTTTCTTCATACTGAGATATTAAGCTTGAAAGATTAGAAGCCATCTCTTCAAAGGTAAGTAAATTTTCTGATATATAAATTTTTGCTTTTTCTAATACCTCCTCTTGTAAATTTAGCTTTTCAGCTATATAGAAAGCCATACTTTCACCAACTGTATTGTAGTATATTTTGTATGTTGGTGTAAGTGTTTCTTTGTCAAATCCTACAGCTGCTATTTTGAAATAATTTTCCTTTAAAACATACTGTTTTATCTTTTTTAAGTGTGTAGTTGCAATTACTCTGATATTTTTCTCTTTTATATAATCAAGGATAGCAATACCTATAGCTGAAGCAAAATCTGGATCTGTACCTGGTATAAGTTCATCAAATAAAATTAAAGATTCTTTATCTGCCAAATCAAATATTTCTTTAATATTTTTTATATGGGCAGAGTATGTAGAGAGATTTTCTTCTATACTTTGATAATCTCCTATATCTATAAAAATAGATTTAAATACAGGCATCTTACTATTTTCATCTAATGGAACTGGTATAGCTGTTTGGAATATTAAAGCTGTTATTCCAGCAGTCTTTAAAGCAACAGTTTTACCACCAGTATTTAACCCAGTAATAACAAGACCTTTTTTGTCTTCAAGTAAAATATCTAAGCTAACAAAAGGTTTATTTTTTAGTAAAAATATTGGATGTTTTACATTGTAAATTTCAAAATTCTCACTTATTTGTGGAAATTTACAATCAAACTTTTTAGAAAATTTTAGTTTTGAGTATAAAATGTCAAGTTCTAATAAGGTATTAACAGAGTTTGAGATAAAGTTTAATTTACTTCTTATAATATCTGTAAGAAATTTTAAAATCCTTCTTATCTCAACACTTTCTTGAAGTTTTAAATCGGAAAGTTTATTGTTTAGTGATAATGCCTCAAAAGGCTCTATAAAAACAGTATTACCTGAAGAAGACCTATCTAAGATAATACCCTTTATTTTATAACTAAAGTTGTACTTTACAGGTATAACAAATCTATCCCTTCTAACAGTTATAAGTTTTTCCTGAATTGCATCTTGAAAATTTGGATTGTTTAATATCTTCTCTAAAACATTATTTATTTCTTTTTCTACTTCTTTTATCTCTTTTCTTATTTTGTATAGATCATTACTTGCATTATCTCTAATTGAAAAACTTTCGTCTATACTGTCAGAAATGATTTTTTCAAGTTCCCTTAGTGGTGTTAATGATTGAAATAAACTTTTTAAATAGACTAAACTATGTCCAGAAAAATAGTTTTTTACATCTTTTACAATTCTTAAAATCTTCCCTATATCGTAAATTTCTTTTGGAGATAAAATACTATCCTCTAATTTTGCAAGTTGCAATGATGAAGTAATATCTTCAAATTCAGAAAGAGGAAAATATCCTTCTTTTGTATATATTGATTCAAACTCTAAAAATTTGTTTATTTCTATTTCTAATACTTTCCTATCTGTGTATGGTTTTAGAGATTTTATCTTTTCTTGTGTTATATAATTATGGCTAAATTCTGCCAATAAGTTTAAAAACTTTTGGTACTCTAAACTTTCTAGATCTCTTTCTCTCATCTAATCTAATTTAAACTTTTTTAAAATTTCTGGTAGTTTATTTAGTATAACCATTATTCTCTTCCATTTTTTCCACTCTATAGCATACAGTGAACTACCATAGATACCGTTTGATGGTAAATTGCTACCTACACCAGATTTTGCTGTTACTATAACATTATCTCCTATAGTTATATGATCTGCTACACCTACTTGACCTGCAAGTATTACATTGTTTCCTATTTTACTACTTCCAGCTATTCCAACTTGAGAAACCAAGACAGAGTTTTCTCCTATTTTACAGTTATGACCTATCATTACTAAGTTATCTATTTTAGTTCCTTTTTTGATTATAGTTTCATCTACTAAAGCTCTATCTATTGTAGTATTTGCACCTATCTCAACATCATCTTCAATAATAACTTTTCCTATATGTTTTATCTTCTTTCTTTGTAATCCTTCCTGGTAATATCCGAAACCATCTGATGCTATAACAGCTCCAGAATGGATAATAACGTTGTTTCCTATAAATGTATCTTTGTAAACTGTTACATTAGGATAAAGTATACAGTTGTCTCCTATCTGTGTATTTTTTCCAATATAGCAAAATGGATATATCTTACAGTTTTTACCTATTTTTACATTATCTTTTATATAGACATACTCACTTATATAACTATTCTCTCCTATCTCTACATTTTTACCAATGATAGATTTATCAGATATAAAACTTTCTAACTTTTCATCTGGATAAAAAATTTCTATTAGTTTATAAAATGCTATATCTGGTTTTTCTACAACAATTTGTGGGATATCAATATTTTCTATAGGAGATTCAACTAAGATAGCTCCTGCTTTTAAATCTTTTATATCTTTAGCTTTCCTGATAAAAGTTAAATCATTTTCACCAGCTGTTTCTATACTTTTAATTCCCTTTATTTCAATATCTTCTTTAAAGTTTATAATACTACCATT
>JBBIPN010000022.1:0-18719 GCA_037442825.1 Sulfurihydrogenibium sp.
CCTGCAAAAGTAGCTGCATGCTGTTCTGCTATACCTACATCAAAAAATCTGCTTGGAAATTTTTCAGCAAATTTTACAAGTCCAGAACCTTCTTTCATTGCTGGTGTTATAGCTACTATTTTTTCATCCTTTTCTGCAAGTTCAACCAATGCATCACCAAAAATTTTACTATAAGAAGGTATATTAGAAGATTTATTAAAAACACCTGAGATTTTGTCAAAAGGTGATACACCATGAAATACTACTGGATTGTCCTCTGCAAACTTATACCCTTTACCTTTCTGAGTTATAACATGTAGTAGTATAGGCCCCCTCATCTGTTTAATATTTTCTAATGTTTGTTCTAAATCAAATAGATTATGCCCATCTATGGGGCCTACGTAAGTAAAACCTAACTCTTCAAATATTACACCAGGAGCAAATAAACCTTTTGTATATTCTTCAATCTTTCTAAATATTTTTACTCCTTGTTCACCAAAAACTTTATTGATAGTTTCTTTTAATTTCTGTCTTGGTTTTTGGAAAACTTGTTTGGTAATTATTTTATTAAAGTAAGTATAGATTGCTCCTACATTAGGTGATATAGACATTTGATTATCGTTGAGTATAACAATAAATCTTGATGGGTCTATCCAACCAGCATTGTTTAAGCCTTCAAAAGCTTCTCCAGCTGTCATAGCACCATCACCTATAACAGCTATTGTATAACTATCATCACCTTTTAAATCTTTACCAACTCTAAATCCTAATGCTGCAGATATAGAAGTACTGCTATGCCCTGTTCCAAAATGGTCATACTTACTTTCTTTGATTTTAGGAAAACCAGCTATACCTTTATACTGTCTAAGTGTTCTAAAACTTTCTTTTCTATCTGTTAAGATTTTATATGTGTATGTTTGATGTCCCACATCCCAAACAATTTTATCTTTTTCTGGATCAAAAGCCATTAAAATTGCAATAGTAAGTTCAACAGTTCCTAAAGAGGGTCCAATGTGTCCACCATTTAGAGATGTAACATCTATAATGTATTTTCTAATATCTTCACATAAAAGTTTTATCTCATCTTTTGATAAATTTCTTAGGTCTTTATAATTTTTAATTTTTCCCAAGTTTGGGTATTCTCTCATAACTATAACCTCTTTGGATTTTAAAAATAATATAAACGTATCCTTGAAAAATGCTATAATATCATAACATTTAAATTTAAATTGGAGTGTTTGTTTTGAATATATCTTTATTAAAATTTAACGAGGAAGGATTAATACCTGTTGTAGCACAAAACTATTATACTGGAAAGATTTTGATGCAAGCTTATGCAAATAAAGAAGCTATAGAGGAAACGATAAAAACCGGATATGCAGTATACTATTCTCGTTCAAGAAAATCTCTCTGGAAAAAGGGAGAAACATCAGGAAACTATCAAAAAGTAATAGATATAAAAGTTGATTGTGACGAGGATAGTGTTATATACATTGTTGTGGAAGAAGGTCCAGCTTGTCATACAGGAGAAGAAAGTTGTTTTTATAGAAATATCAACTTTGAGAGAGATTTAGGGCCTTTACCATTTGAAATATTACACAGACTATACGATAAAGTTTTAGAGAGAAAATCTACACTTCCAGAAAACTCATATGTAGCAAGTCTGTTTAAAAAAGGTACAGATAGAATAATACAAAAAGTAGGAGAAGAAGCTATAGAGACTGTAATAGCTTTAAAAAATAATGATAAAAATGCTATTGTTTATGAAGTTTCAGATTTACTTTTTCATTTGATAGTTGCTTTAGTAAACAGTGGGATTAAACTTTCAGAGATAGAAGAAGAGCTTTTAAGAAGGTATAGATAAGGAGGAAAGCTATGGAAAAAGCTATTGATTTTTGTTTACCAGGAATAGATGAAGATGGCAATGAAATAAATTTTTGTTTAAAAGATTATTTAAATGATGGTAAGGATATTATCTTATACTTTTACCCTAAAGATGATACACCAGGTTGTACTACTGAAGCTTGTGATTTTAGGGACAACTTAAACATTTTAAATAACTATGCAATAGTAGTAGGTGTAAGTCCAGATAGTGTTGAGAGTCATAAAAAATTTAAGGGTAAGTATAGTTTAAACTTTATACTTTTATCAGATAAAGATAAGTCAGTTATGAAGTCTTACGGTGCTTATGGTGAAAAAGTAATGTATGGTAAAAAAACAGAAGGTGTTATAAGGTCTACATTTATAATATCTTCAGATGGAACTGTAAAAAAAGCTTGGAAAAATGTAAAAGCTAAGGGACATGTTCAACAAATTTTAAAATTTCTTGGAGTTGAAGATTGATATATGAAGTAAGTGCAAAAATAATAGAAAATAGATTTATTTCTGGAAAAACAAATTTACTTATACTACAAGCTCCAGAGATTGCTAAAGAATCGAAACCAGCTCATTTTGTTATGGTAAAACCTACTTTTGAAAACTACTATGACCCTTTACTTAGAAGAGCTTTTGCAATTGCCGACGTAGATAACGATAATATATACATTTATTACGATGTTTACGGAAAAGGTACCCAATTTTTAACAACAAGGAAACCTGGTGAGTTTGTAGATGTAATTGGTCCCCTTGGAAATAATCTATTTCCAGAAAACTTTGATAATTATATTATAGTTGGTGGTGGAATAGGTTATGCTGGATTAACGCTTTTTATAAAGAAGTTGAAGAGTGAACGAAAAAGATTTGTTGCTATATATGGTGCAAGGAAGAAAGAGGATCTGTCAATGATAGATTGGAATAAGGAAAATAATATAGAAGCTTTATACTATACAGAAGATGGAAGCTTTGGAAAAAAAGGATTAGTAACTCAAGATTTAAAACAGATACTATATGAAAATTCTGATGCTCCTTTAATAGTATGTGGGCCAAAAGGTATGATGAAAGCTATATCCAAAATAGCAAAGGAAGAAGATAGACTGTGTTATTTATCTCTTGAAAGTAAAATGGCTTGTGGTATAGGTATATGTGTAGGTTGTGTAGTAAAAGATTTTAAAAAAGATAGTTATGTTAGAGTCTGCTATGAAGGACCTGTTTTTGAGAGTAAGGAAATTGAATTCTAAAATTTTAATCGTTTTACTTCTCCTTTTTTTTAAATCTTACGGTGAAACCGTAATAGAGCCAAAAATTATAGAGTATAAAGGTGTAAAGGAAGAGCAGATTCAAAAAATCAACAAAGATATAAATAACCTTTATTTAAAACAAAAGCAACTTGAAGAAAAAATAAACAGTATAGTAGGTGCTAAAAATTTACCACAGACAGATAAAAAAATATTAGAATATTTGCTAATAGAGCTTGAATCAATAAAGCAAAATCAAGAAAGTTTAAAACAACATATATCTAAACTAAATGATGATATAAAAAAAATGCAAAATTTAATACAGCTTATAATTTTTAGTATTTTTATTGTTTTTATGATATTACTTTATAAGTATAAGAGGGATACAGGTAAAGGTATAGAGGAAGTTAAAGAAAGAGTTGAAAAACTTCAAGATAAGGAAAAAGAAGATGTAGATATTATTATCTCTTTAACGGAAAAAGCAAAAACAGATCCTAATGCTGCAAAAATATTACAAACCTATCTAAAAAGTAGAGGTGAAGATAATGAAGTTCGAAATAACAAAAATATTTAGATTTGAGGCAGGTCATAGAGTTTGGAAACAAAATTTAGCAGAAGGAAAAGCAGCTGTTTTATCAGGTAATATGTGTATAGATAACAAATGTAGAAATTTACATGGTCATAGTTATATTTTAGAAGTAACTGTAGGTTCAGATACTTTAAATGAGCAAGATGTTGTTGTAGACTTTTATCATATAAAAAATGCATTGAAACGTTTAGTAGATGATGTTTTTGACCATTCTTTTATTATAGACAAAAATGATCCATTCTATCCAATATTTAAAGAACATTTTGGTCATCTGAAACTAACAGAATTAGATTTTTGTCCAACAGCAGAAGCTTTAGCTAAATACTTTTATGATTATTTAGTTGAAAAATTAAAAGAAGTAAATCTCCAAGAAGATATAAAAGTTGTTCAGATTACTTTATGGGAAACAGCTACCGGAAAGGCTACCTACAGAGGAGAATAGGTGGAATATCTAAAGCTAATACCAGTTGTAGCTATAATGGTATTTTTTACTGGATTGTACTTTGTAATAGGTGTTAAATTTTTAAAAAGAAGGAGAAAGAAAAATGGCAATAATTAAACCATACAAAGGTATATATCCAAAAATAGACCCTTCTGTTTTCGTAGCTGAAAATGCAGTTATTATAGGTGATGTAGAGATAAAAAAAGATAGTAGTGTATGGTACAATGTAGTAATTAGAGGGGATGTAAACTATATAAGGATAGGAGAAAGAACTAATATACAAGATGGAACTATTATCCATATAGACCATAAAAGATATCCAACAGTTATTGGAGATAATGTTACTGTAGGACATAAAGTGATGTTACATGCTTGTACAATAGAAGATTACTGTTTAATTGGAATGTCTTCTACTGTTATGGATGGAGTTGTTGTTGGGAAGTATTCTATAGTAGCTGCTGGAGCAGTCGTTACGCCAGGTAAAATAATAGAACCTTATTCACTTTGGGCTGGTATACCAGCAAAATTTGTAAGAAAACTTACAGAAGAAGAAATATCATGGCTAGAAAAATCTGCTGATAATTATGTAAAATATAAAAATAGCTATTTAGAGGGGATAAAAGATGAATGAAACTAACGAGCTTTTATTAGCTATATTTATATTTATACTTGCTGCTTTGACTATATTCGGCTTGATGATTTATTGGAGTAAAAATAATACAGTTGTTGATGAAAGAGATAAAAAATACTATGAAAAAGGAGCAAAGAGTAATGAAGAGGGCTGATATCATAAATCAAATAGCAAAGATAGAAAAAGTTAACCTTGATAAAAAAGATATATCAAAAATTGTTAATGAAACATTTGAGTTAATATCAGAATATTTAACAAAAGATTTATATGAAGATAAAAAGGTTATGATATCTAGTTTTGGAACGTTTATTATAAAAAAGAGGAAACAAAAAATAGGAAGAAACCCAAAAACCGGTGAAGAAAAAGTGATTCCAGAAAGACTTGGCATAACTTTTAAACCTGGTAAAAAATTAAAGAAAAAAATAAATTCAAAATGATAGGCGGAGCGTGGCGCAGGTGGTAGCGCACTGGCATGGGGGGCCAGAGGTCGCCCGTTCGAATCGGGTCGCTCCGATTAAAAGGAAGTTAAAATGAAAAAACTTATATTTTTAACTAACGATGACGGATATCAATCTAAAGGTATTTTGACTATTAGAAAAAAATTGTTAGAAGAAGGTTTTGATGTTATAACTGTAACACCTGATAGAAATATGTCTGGAACAAGTCATTCTCTTACATTTACAAGACCATTAAAAATTGTAAAAATGGAAGAGGATTTTTACTATATTGTAGATGGAACACCTGCTGATTGTGTACATCTTGGTATAAATGTTATACTAAAGGGTAGAAAACCAGATTTGCTTGTATCAGGTATAAACACAGGACCAAACATTGGTAATGATGTTTTCTATTCTGGAACAGTTGGTGCTGCAAGGGAAGGAACATTATTTGAAATTCCATCTATAGCTTTTTCTGTGTCATCGTCGAAAAATCCAAACTATGAAGATATATCAAAGGTAGCTGTTAAGATAGTAAAGGCTACAATAATAAAAGGTTTACCAAAAAGTACATTTTTAAATGTAAATATCCCAACTATTCCTTTATATGAAATTAAAGGTTATATGATTGCAAAACAAGGGAGAGGAGCTTACAAAGAAGAGATTGTAAAATATATGTCTCCTTCAAAGGAAGAGTATTATTGGATAGGTGGCGAAGAAGCTTTATCAGAAGAATGTAGCCCAGGAACTGATTATACGGCATTAAAAGAAAAATTTGTCTCTATAACACCTATCAAACTTGACCTTACTGACTATGATGCTATAAGATTTCTTGATGAAAATAACTTTATATCAGAGATAATGAGGGTTTAAATGGTTAACTTATCGTTGGAAAAGTTTAAGGAAGTAGCAAAAGATTATAACGTAATTCCAATATATAAAGAGATATTGCTTGATATAGATACTCCTTTATCTGTTTACTATAAGATTTATTCTAGAGATAGATTTAACTATATTTTGGAAAGTGTTGAGAAAGGTGAGTATGTAGGTAGATACTCTTTTATAGGTTCCTCTGAAAATTTCTATCTCAGAACAAAAAAAGATACAGTAGAGATTTATAATAAAGGTCAAGTAGAATACAAAAGTACAAAAGATCCAATTTTTGAGATTAAAAATCTTATTCAAGATTTTAAACCTTACGAAGATGAAAATTTACCACCATTTTGGGGTGGTTTTGTTGGTTATATAGGTTATGATGTTATCCATTTTTATGAACCGATACCAGATATAAAACCAGATAATATAAAGGTTCCTGATGTATATATCTTTTTAAGTGATGAAGTTGTAGCTTTTGACAATCTAACAAACAAAATTAAGATAATTGTTTCTGCTTTTGTAGATGAAAAAGAAGATTTAGAAATTATTTATAACAATGCTATAAAGAAAATAGAAAGTATTGAAAATAAACTATACTCACCTATTGAGGAAAAAAGACTTTCTCTAAAAGAGAAAGATGTAGATTTAACAAAATGGATTTCAAACACAACAAAAGAAGATTTTATAAAAGCAGTTTTAAAAGCAAAAGACTATATAAAAGAAGGTGATATAATACAAGTAGTTTTATCTCAACGATTTAAAAAAACATTAAAAACAGAACCACTTGATATATACAGAGCTATAAGAGTTATAAACCCTTCACCTTATCTATTTTACTTAGATTTTAAGGATATTAAGATAATAGGTTCATCACCAGAAATACTTGTTACTGTTAAAGATGGAAAGATACTTACAAAACCAATAGCAGGCACAAGACCAAGAGGAAAAGATGTAGAAGAAGATAAAAAGTTGATGACAGAGCTTTTAAGTGATGAAAAAGAAAGGGCAGAACATCTTATGCTTGTAGACCTTGCAAGAAATGATGTTGGAAAAGTTGCAGAAAAAGGTAGTGTAAAGGTAGATAGATTTATGTACATTGAAAACTATTCCCATGTAATGCATATAGTCTCTGATGTATCTGGAAGGTTAAAAAAAGGTTTACATCCATTAGATGTATTAAAATCAGTTTTTCCAGTTGGAACAGTAAGTGGTGCTCCAAAAGTTAGAGCAATGCAAATTATAGAAGAGCTGGAACCAGAAAAAAGAGGTGTTTATGCTGGAGCAGTTGGATACATATCTTTTGATGGAAATCTGGATACAGCAATAGCTATAAGAACAGCTTTAGTTGTAGACAACACAGTTTATATACAAGCTGGAGCAGGTATAGTAGCTGACTCAATACCAGAAAACGAATGGCTTGAGACAATAAATAAATCAAAAGCGATGATGAAAGCTGTAGAATCTGTTGAGGATTAGTGTATCAACTCTTCTGGAAAAGGTTCTAAGTAGTATTGCTCTTTTAAATATTTATCGTTGAACCTATATATAAAGCTTTTTATATACTCTATCAATGTCTCTAACTGAATTTTGTTATTTACAAACTTATCTATCATTTTTAATATATGTTTCTTTTCCCCTTCATTAAGTTTATTATTAAAATGGCCATATATATGTTGTATAACATTAACATGTTTATTTATGTTAGTTTTTTTAGAAAAAGCAATATAAAACTCTTTTTCATATTTAGCTAAAGTATTTTCTAAACCTATACTTTTCCAGTTTGCAACTATATTTCCTAACTTTTTCAAAGAGTTGGAACTATAAAGCATAATTAAATACTTATGTTTTTTATGAAACTCTATTAAATCTTCTATATTTTTAATACTTTCTTTTAAGTTTCTAAATCTTGCAAATGTAAATATCTTTGTTAAAAAATCTCTTCTTATAAAGTAATCGTTTAATCTTCCTTCATCTTCAACAGGTAAGTGAGGAGATTTATCAATAGTAGCTTGTGCAAAAAGACCATTTGATTTTCCATTTATCAAACCTTTAAGATTTTCTTGATACAACTTAGTATCTTTTACACCACAGCTTGGAGACTTTGATTTTAGTAAAAATCCATCTATATCTTTTAAATTCTCTAAAAATCTATATGAAAAATCCAGTATTTCATCTGTATAATCTTTTTTACTATTTGGTTCTATCATTCTAATTTTATTTTCTTTTTTGTATAAAATTACTGATGGCCTTGGGACAGGCATACCTATATCAACTTCAGGACAAACTGTAATATAATCTACATAGTTTAAAAGCTTTTTAGAAAATTCATCGTTAACTATACCACCGTTGTATCTAACAGGTTCAATATTCAAACATCTACTTATTACTATTTTAGGTTTTACCATAAAAACTCCTTAAATATTTAAATAATCTCTTAAATATTTTGCACCATCTCTACTTGTTTTTAAAACATCTGATATATCGTGAAATGAAATTAAAAACTTACTTTGTTCAACAGATTTCATATCTTTTATCTTTGTAAGATTTACAATATAACTTTTATGTATTCTAAAAAATCCTTTATATTTCAATATATCTTCAAATTCATACAGTTTTCTATTTGATATATATTCTTTTTCTTTTGTTCTTATTACTGTTTCAGACAACTCTGCCTTTATATAGTATATATCATCAGGTTTAAGAAGTATAATTTTAGATAAATGTTTTACTGGTAAAAGTATTTCATTGTTGTTTACGATACTTGAAATTTTTGCTGTGTTTACGATCTTTTGTTCAAGATTTTTTATTTTGTTTAAAGCGTTTTCAACATCTTGTTTTGTAAATGGTTTTAATAGATAGTCAACAGAGTTTACTTTGAAAGCTTCTAAAGCATACTCACCATAAGCAGTAGTAAATACAATGTAAGGTGGATTTTCCATATTATCAACTAGATACTTCGCTACTTCTAAACCAGTTCCATCTGGAAGTTTTATATCTAAAAAAACTATATCAACCTGTTTGTTTTCTAAATCCTTAATAGCTTTTTCTTTACTATCTGCCTCATCAACAATGTTGATACTGCCAATTTCATTTAAAAATCTTTTAATTCTCTCTCTTGCAATATATTCGTCTTCTACGATAAATACATTCATATTAATTACCTCCTTTTATATAGGCTTAAATACTGCTAAATAAAAAACAGTTAAACCAAATAATATTAACAATGGTGTTATAAAAATCACAAACTTATCATATCTTTTATATAATTCATATGTATTACTTTTTAAAACAAAAACAAGGTTTAAAACTTCAAGTGGAGCAAAAAACAAAAGTGCTATAATAATCTTAAGTTTAATCCACAATATTTTAAAATCAAAATAAAATAAGAAAAACATGCTAAGCCCAAAGGTAATTACAAGAATGAAGAAGAAAAACTCTAAAAAAACTAAATTCCTATAAAATCTTCTTTCTATTTGTTGATTTTTATCTTTCAATATGAAAGTTTTATACATCAAAAATAATCCTAATGAAGAAGATGATGCAATCCAGCCTATAACAGATATTAAATGAAAATATTTAAGAGTTAGATACATGTTTAAACCTCCTTCCCCTTTTTGGAAAGGGGAAAGGAATTTATTTAACCAAAGATGGCAGAACCAAATCTATGGCCTAAGTAAAATACTAAAGAAATTCCAATAATGTGAACGATCCACCAACCTAATTTTAAAAATCTAAAAGCTTCTGGTAACATAGCTTTTACCTCCTAAGTTTATTTTCATAACTAAGAATAGTTGTTTTATAAATATTGATGTATATGTATATTTACATTTTATAGTTAAAATTTTTAATATAATATCGAAAACTATCTAAAAAACATTTAAAATAGTAAGCAATGATTAAAACAGATAAAATAAAAAAGCTTAATAGTAAAGAAGTAAATAGAGACGGTCACTTTGTTTTATATTGGATGAACTTATCTCAAAGAGAAGATTTTAACCTAGCTCTTGAATTTGCAATTTATATTTCAAACATTTACCAAAAACCGTTGGTTGTATATTTTCCAATTACAGACTATTACAAATTTTCAAATCTTAGACACTACAATTTTATGGTTGAAGGACTAATAGAAACTAAAAAAGCATGTGAAAATAGAGGAATAAAATTTGTAGTTGAGTTGTCTAATTTACCTTACGATAAAATAATTCTTGAAAAATCAAAAAAAGCTTTTGCAGTTATTTTAGATAAAGGATACCTAAGATATCAAAGAACTGTAAGAAAAAATATAGCAGAACTATCTGAATGTCTAGTGTTTGAAGTTGAAAATGATGTTATTGTACCTGTAGAGACAGTTTCTCAACATTTAGAACCTTTTGCAATGACTGTAAGACCTAAGATATATAAATTGATGGATATTTATATAAAAGATTTAAACAAACAGGACATAAAAGTCAAATCTGTTGATATGGATTTTGGATTTAAAGAGGAAGATATTTCCAATATATTAGATAAAATGAATATAGACAAATCTGTTAAAGATGTGTCTCAATTTTTTAAAGGAGGAACTAAAGAAGCTTATAAAAAGTTAGAAATATTTATAAAACAAAAACTTTTTAGATATAAAAAACTAAGGTCTAACCCTGTTTACAACTACCAATCTGATTTAAGTCCTTACTTACATTTTGGACAGATATCTCCAGTAAAAGTTGTTTTGGAAATACTAAAAAACTACGATAGGAACGATGAAAATGTAGTAAGTTTTTTTAATGAACTTATAGTTTGGAGAGAGTTAGCAAGAAATTTTTGTTATTACAATCCTTTATACAATCAGTATGAAGGGATTCCAAAGTGGGCAAAAGATACGTTAGAACAACATTTAGAAGATAAAAGAGATTATATATACTCTTTAAAAGATTTTGAAGAAGCTAAAACCCATGATAAATATTGGAATGCAGCTCAAACAGAGTTATTAAAAACAGGTAAAATGCATAACTATATGAGAATGTATTGGTGTAAAAAGATTATAGAATGGACAGAAAACCCAAAGATAGCATTTGATATAGCCTGTTATCTAAATGATAAATACTCTTTAGATGGGAGAGACCCTAACGGTTATGCTGGTATTTCTTGGTGTTTTGGTACACATGATAGACCTTGGAAAGAAAGGAAAATTTTTGGAAAAGTAAGATATATGAGTGAAAATGGACTTAAAACAAAGTTTGATATAGATAGATACGTTGCAAAAATCACTAAAATGTAAAATTTCGCAAATTTCATGATAAAAATCACATTTATTTTGATTGATAACCTACTTTAAAATCTTCCTGAAATTAAAAATGGAGGTTTTAAGATGTTTAAAAAAGCTTTAGTAGTAGGGGTAGTTAGCTTAGCAATTTTTGGTAGTTCTTTTGCTGAACAAACTCTTTATGAAAAACTCGGTGGTAAAAAAGCTATTGATGCAGTAGTTGAAGACCTTACAAAAAGGATGATGCACGATAAACAACTTGGAAAATTCTGTAAAAACATATCAAAAGACAAAGTTAAAGCAAATAGGCAACTTGTTTCAGCTTTCATATGTAAAGCTACAGGTGGACCTTGTGAATACAAAGGAAAAGATATGAATACAGCACATAAGAATTTAGGAATAACTGAATCAGACTGGAATAGATTTGTAGAGCTTGCTAAAGAAAGTTTAAACAAATTTAAAGTTCCTAAAGATGTACAAAATGAATTTTTAACTGCTGTTGCAGGTTTAAAAGATCAGATAGTAGCAAAATAGTTATGTGGAAAATTATAGAAAATGGCTATACACTTGGTTATCTTCCTAGACCACTTGTCATTGTGGTTGTGGAAGGTAACCCTTTTACAGTTGGATGGCATACACCAATAAACAAAAAACCTTTTAAATATCTAATAGCTATTGATAAAAATAATTATTCCTATAGTTTAATAAAAGAAGACCTAACAATAAATTTTTTAGAATCTAAGTATACTAAAGATTTTCTAATATTTGGAACTTTTCATGGAAATGATGTTGATAAAAAGAAACTTTTAAGTTTGAACTTTATAGAAAGTATTAAGGTAAAATCTCTAACTATAGAAGAATCTTTTATGGTTTATGAATACTATAGAAGAATCTTTTATGGTTTATGAATGTAAAATAGATAAAGTTGAAGAGCTAAATGACCATAGTATTGTTATTGTTGACGTAGTTTTAATAAAGTACAAAAAAGGAAAATTAAAACCTAAAAACAAAGTTTTATTTTACATGGGAAAAAATTATTACTGTTTTAATACTACTGGATTTTATAAAAAAATCTAAATACAGTGTATTTACCATCAAAGAAATACTCTAATTTTCCATTGAAAAATAAAGTTAGTCTCTCTCTTAAATTTTTAAGACCTGTTCCTTCTTTTATAATATCAAAACCTTTTCCGTTATCTTTTACTTCAACATAAAGATTTCCTTCTTTTGTATAAGAAGATACTATAATTTTTCCTTTATTTCTTACACCATGCTTAATTGCATTTTCAACTAAAATTTGAATTGATAATTTTAAAACCTTTAAATTCAATGTATTTTTATCAATGTTAAACTCAAACTCAATATCAGGAAATCTAAGTTTTTCTATAAAGATGAAGTTTTTAACTATATTTAGTTCATCATGGAGAGTAATAACACTACTTTCATCAATCAAACTTCTTAAAAATGCAGATAACTTAAGTAAACCTTTTTCTGCAAGTGATTGATTTATATAAACCAGCTCTGAAAGTGTATTTAGTGTATTAAAGAGAAAGTGTGGATTTATTTGATATTCTAAAGCTTTTAATTTTAATTCCATTGCTGTCTTTTTTAGTTCTTCTTCTATCTTTTTTGAATTAACAATAGTATAAAGTAAATAACCTATAATCATTGTTAAAAGACCTGTCAAAATGTTTAAATATAAAATCATAAAGAGAGAAAGTTTTATAGTTATTAGATTTAAGAATTTTATTGTGTAGAAAGAGGTTAAACTTCCAAAAAATCCAGCAAAAAATGAAACTATAAGACTTAAAGGTATCCAAAATTTAATATCAATATGATTCAATACATATTTGTTTACGGAGTTTACAAATATATATGAGTATATAAATATAAACACTCCAAAAAACAAACCAGAAATGATACCATTTATAACTGGTATATTAATCAGTAGAGATATAAAACCCCCCAATATACCGCCAAACATGAAACCAAATATAAATACAGTTAACCACTCTCTATTTGTTATGTTAATGTAGTATCCCATTTAAATCCTCAATCTGGTATAAAAGATTTAAAACACCTATAACAACACCTGGCCAACCTTGTCCAGGAAAAACTGAATCACCAACTAAATAAAGACCTTCAATATTTGTAAAGTTATAAGGATATTTAAACGGTACGTAATCCATAATAAGAGGAATACCTCCTACTGTCCCGTTGTACCTTCCTGTAAATCTTTCAAAAGTTTTTGGAGTACCTATCATTATATTACTTTTTTTAAAAAATCTAAATTCAGGAATATAAGTATAGAGCTTATTTAAAATAAAATCTTTAACTTTTTCTTTTTGTTCTTTATACTCTTCTTTTTTCAAGTTAGACCATTTTTCAATTTTACAATGGGTTGATATTGTAACTGATTTCCATCCATCAGCTGTAAGAGTATTGTCTTCTACATCAGATATAGAAATAAAAAATGAATTACTTCCTGTATAAGGGTTAATATCAGAATGGACTATCTGATAGTGATGATGTTTCAAAGTGTTGTATTTGTCTTCAATATGAAAATACAATGTTATAGCTGACCAAATTTTGCTGTAATTTTTTATATTTAAATCGCATACATTTGAATTTTCAACAATATTACAGTAATCCCAAATTGTTTTATTTAAGATAACTTTTTTCGCTTCGTACTCTCCACATGTAGTATACACTTTAAAATAGTCTTTAATTTTTTTTATTTTTAAAACTTTACATCTTAAAAATATATTTTCCTTATCACCTGTCAAACATTCAAAAATTTTTTCCATCCCACCAAAAACATAGTAATTGTCTAAGTTTGGATATGTAAGTCCCATAGAACCTACATTTATAGAAACGTCATTACTATATCCTTGAGAAGTCATCAATATCTGATTATCTAAAAAATCTTTAAAATCTTTACTTATATAACCAATATTATTTTTAAAAAATTTATAACTGCTGGTAAAGTTGTAAGGTAAAGTTTTTAATATATAGTTTCTATTTTTTAAAATCTGTTTTATAGAAAGTTTTATATTTTTAATATTTAGTGGTATTAGATTGTAGATGTTAGACCAGTTTAAATCTGAAATTTCAAAAACTTTATTCCATACTTTTTTTATATCTTTTATTTTAAATTTATCTTCTATCTCGTATACTGATTTTTCTCTATTTGTATACCTATATATTATCTTATTACCAACATAGACTATTATAGGTATCTCTAATTTTTTTGATTTTGGTTTTTCTATCTGTAAAAAATTAAATACTTTTCCAAGGGGCATACTTTCATCAAGACCTACTAATGTAGATGCACCTACATTGTATAAAAGTGTGTCTCTTTTAAAAGTTCCACTACAACCGCCAAGATAATTTTCCTTCTCAAAAAGTGTAACCTTTTTATTGAGCTTTTTTAAAATAGAATAAGATACAGTGCCACCTATTCCACTTCCTACAATTATATAATCAAACATTTATATTCCTTAATTATCAGATAATAAATCAAAAAAGTAATCTTTCATATTAGATATTACTATTTCAAAATCTTGAGATTTTTCAATTATATCTATTTCAAAAACGTCTGTTGGTAAGTTTACAACATAGCACCCTTTTCCTTCCACATTTAAAATATATTCATCTTCCTTATAGTGGTATTTTATTACAACTTTATAGCTAACTTTACTCTTAAATATAATGTTTGATTCATAGTAATAAAGACCGTTAAAAAATATTTTGTTTTCTGATGGTTTTATTTTATAAATACCTAACTTGTCAATTTGAAAAATTTTCATAATTAACTCTCCTAAACTTTAATTTAGATAAATTTTATTGTGATAGCTGTATAAAATAAACAGTATTTATTTAAGATTAAATTGGATATTTTAGCATTTAAACATAAATGGTCATTTGATAGAATGTTTTAAAAAAGGAGTAGAAAAATGTTAAACAAAATACCAAAACCTGTAGCACTCATAACAGTTGGAGAAAATATAATGCCATGTTACAACTTTACTATTTTAGAAGAAAAACCTTTACTGGTTGGCATTGTAATAAATATTGAAAGATTTACATATTATCTTTTAAATAGGAGTTTTGATTTTGGTATCAATTTTGTTGATTTTAACTATGTAGGTCAAATAAATTACTGTGGAAAAACAACTGGAGAACATACGAATAAATTTTTTGGAACAAAGCTTACAAAAAAAAGGGGAGAAAAAATAATGTCTAACTTGATAGAAGAGGCTTTTTTGCAGATTGAATGTGTAAAAAAAGAGAAAATAGAATTTGGATACAATACACTTTTTATTGGAAAAGTTGTTCATTATAATGGTAAAGATGGGAATTTTAGAGTACCTTTAGCTTATGATGAAAGAAACTATACCTACCAAACAGAAGAAATAATAAAGTTTTGAGGTGTAAAAGATGACTAAATTGAAAGGTTTATATGTAATTACAGATGAAAATTTAACACCTTATGATAAAGTTTTTTATATGGTGGAAAAAGCTTTAAAAGGTGGTGCTTCTATAGTACAACTTAGAGATAAAAATAAAAGTGATGACTTTTTACTTCCAATAGCAAAAGATTTAAAAATACTATGTCACAAGTATGATGCGTATTTTATCGTAAATGATAGACTTGAACTTACTATAAAATCTGATGCAGATGGTATACATGTAGGCGAAGAAGATATAGATATTACTGATATAAGAAAAGTTATAAAAGATAAAATAATAGGTGTTTCTTGTTATGGAGATATAGAAAGGGCTATAATTATGGAAAGATTGTCTGCATCTTATGTTGCGTTTGGTAGTTTTTATTCTTCTCCTACAAAACCAAAATCAAAGATAGTAGATAAATCTGTAATAACACAAGCAAAAAGGTTTTTAAATATACCTGTATGTGTTATAGGTGGTATAAATGTAGAGAGGGCAAAAGAACTTATAAATCTTGGTGCAGATATGGTAGCAGTTATAAATAATATATGGACAGCTGAAGATATAGAAAGTAGAGCTAAGGAATATAAAGAGCTTTTTGAATAATAAATTTTTATTTTATATGTTCTATATATTCTAAATCTATCTTTTTATTATCTTCATCTACTTTTGTTATCTTGACTGATACTTTATCTCCCAATCTAAATCGTTTGTTTTTACCAACTAACTGATGATTTCTTTCATCATATGTTAATTTTTCATTAATAGACTGAATAGGTACAAGTCCTTCTATTATATATCTTTCAATCTCTACAAACACACCAAAAGGCATAACACCGGTTATTATACCTTCAAATGTTTCTCCTACTTTATCTTTTAATATTCTTAACTTTAGTATATCAAGGGCATCTCTTTCTGCATCATCAGCTACTCTCTCCATCTGTGAGCATTGTTGAGCTATTATATCTAATTTTTTTGGAAGTTCTTCAAAATCTTTCTTTTTAAATTTTTTCTTTATGGCTTTCTTTAGTAATCTATGAACCCAAATATCTGCATACCTTCTTATTGGTGATGTAAAGTGTGTATAACATTCTGAAGCTAAACCAAAGTGTCCAATATTTTCAGATGAGTATTTAGCTTGTTTCATTGTCCTTAAAGCTAAAAATCTAACTAAAGACTCTTCTGGTGTACTTATTGCCATTTCTATTAATTTTTGTATAAATTTAGAATCGACTTCTTTTGGATAGTTGACTTTATAACCAAGTCCAGCCATTAAATCAACAAAAGCATTAACTTTTTCTATTTTTGGTTTTTCGTGAACTCTGTATATAAATGGAAAACCATTTTTTTCCATATGTTTTGCTACTGTTTCGTTTGCTATAATCATAAACTCTTCTATTATTCTATGGGCAAGGTGTCTTTCATAAGGCACTACGTCGTAAGGATTTCCATAATCGTCAAAAAGTATTTTTGATTCTGGCATATCAAAATCAATACTTCCTCTATCTTCTTTTGCTTTCATAAGTATCTTTGCTAATTTTTCCATATGTTTTAAAGGTTCTACAAGTTGTGAAAATTTATTTATAAGTTCTGGTTCTCCAAGGATTATACCAAGAGCTTGGTCGTATGTTAACTTTGCTTTACTTTCAATAACACTTTCATATATATCGTAATCTATAACTTCTCCTTTTTTGTTAATAAGTATTTCACATGTAAAAGCATACTTTTTTTCAAAAGGTCTTAAACTACATAAATTTGAAGCAAGTCTTTCTGGAAGCATATGTAAAGCTCTTTCTGGTAAATAATAGGTATTTCCCCTTTTAAAAGCTTCTTTATCTATAGCAGAATCTTCTTTAACATAAAAGCTTACATCTGCTATATGAACAAAAAGTCTGTAGTTGTCTCCTTTTTTTTCGATTGCTACTGCATCATCATGGTCTCTTGCACTTTCTGGGTCTATTGTAAAACATATCTGTTTTGTTAAATCTTTTCTGTTTTTTGTTATCTTTACTGTAGAAGTTAGTTTTTCAGCTTCCTTTAAAGCTTCTTCACTGTGTGTTAAAGGTAAGTCATATTTCCTTGCAACAATCTCAGCTACTGTTTGAGTATTTTTTATATTTCCAAGGTCTTTTATTATTTTTCCTTTTGCATCTTTTCCTTTTTCTGGATATTTTATAATTTCAACAACTACATAGTTATCTAATGGATATTTTTTAGCATCTTTTTTATCTACATAAATTTTATGTGGAATAACAAAATCTAATAAGTATACATAGTATCTATTATTATCTTTCTTTAGTTTGCCTACTGCTGTTTTTACTTTTCTTTCAACGACTTTAATGATATGAGCTTCTTTTTTTCCTCTATATATCTGTTCTTTTGCTAATAATATATCTCCATCAAAGAGATATTTCATCTGAATTGGTGGAATAAATAAATCTGGCTCTCCATCTTCCCTTATTAAAAATCCAAAACCACTTTCATGAGCTTCAACTTTACCTTTTATATAACTTTTTTCTCTTACTTCTTCCCTTAATAAATAGCCTCCATCTTTATACTTAACTATCTTATTTTTTTCTAATTTTTTTAAAATTTTCCTAAGTAATTTTTTATTTTCTTTACCTTCAAGTTGAAAAGTTTTTAGAAGTTGTTTTAGATAAACAGGTTTTTTGTAGTTTTTTAAAACATCTAATATACTCTTTTCTGTTATCTCCATCTATCTCCCCGTTATAATGTTTTTTAATATCTCTAGAGCTAAATCTATATCTTTTTTGTCTATAATCAATGGCGGAACAAATCTTAATGTGTTTTTTCCTGCTGTACCTACTATAAGACCATTTTCTAATGCTTTAGCTACTACATCTTTTGCATTTATACTTTCTGGTAGATCCATTCCTATTATTAAACCTAAACCTTTAACGTTAAACCTAAACTCTTTTAATTTTTCTTTTAAATAAT
>JBBIPN010000023.1:0-17272 GCA_037442825.1 Sulfurihydrogenibium sp.
GAAGAAAATTTTAGATTTATTTGCAGGGACTGGTCAGATAGGTATAACAGCATTAGAAAAAGGTGCTGAAAGTGTTGTTTTCGTTGAGATAGAAAAAGAAAGAATAAAAGACATCTTAAAAAAGATAGAGAATAAGGAAAATACTAAAACATACAGTATAGATGCACTAAAATTTTTAAAAAACCAAAAAGATGAGCAGTGGGACATCATATTTGCAGATCCACCATACAACTATAAACTTTATGATAAACTAATAAAAGAAGGATTTAGGGTTTTAAATGAAGGTGGTTTGTTGATAGTAGAACATAGTGATAAAGTTAACGTTGATGATATTTTATCAGATCATATAATAGATTCAAGAAAATACGGTGATACTGTTATAACATTTTGGAGAAAGTGATGACAAAAAAGATATGTGTTTATCCTGGAACGTTTGACCCTGTCCATCTTGGGCATCTTGATATTGTAGAAAGAGCATTAAACATTTTCGAAACTGTTATAGTTGCGATAGCTGAGAATCCAAAAAAGAAACCACTATTTAATATAGAAGAAAGAATTGATCTATTTAATAAAGCTGTTGCAAAGTATGAAGGAAGAGTTATTATTGAAGGATTTTCAGGGTTATTGGTAGATTTTATGAAAAAATATGATACAAAAATTATTGTTAGAGGTGTTAGACTGTTTACAGATTTTGAATACGAACTGCAAATAGCAATGACTAACTATAAACTTGATAAAGTAGAAACATTTTTCATGATGCCTTCTCAAGAACTTATACATATTAGCTCTACGATAGTAAAAGATATAGCCTTTCACGACGGAGATGTAAGTCAGATGGTCACCTATTACGTTAAACAAAAATTAGGAGAGAAAATTAAATTATTAAAAAAAGATGGTGAGATATGAGATTTATCTTCGCTTTTATAATCTTATTAACATTTGGTTGTTCAGTGAAAGATTATAAACAAACAAAAAATAAGGAAGCATACACAATATGTGTTAAAGAGGTCAGTTTTAACTTTCCAGAACCTGTTTTAAGAGATATAATTACAAAACAAGTAAGTGATGGCATACTTTCAAGTGGAAATAGTATCGAATGTAGTGATAAAACACAGTATTTCGTATATGTAAACGTTAATAGTCTTAACTTTTATACAATAGGATACTCTCCGAGCCAAAAAGCAAACGTTTATGATGTAGAATTAAATCTAGATTTTAAAATGGAAGATAAAAATAAAGATTTTATTATAGACAAAAATATATTAGAAAAAACACAATATGTAGGTACAGGAATAAGGTCAGATTTTGAAAAACGTTATGCTTTTGAAGAACTTGGAGAACTTGTAAAAGTTAGAATAATATCAATATTTGAATCAAGATGGCAGAAATAAAAGCTAACCAACTTATAAAAGATTTTAAATTAGAACAGTTAAAACCAGTCGTAATAATATATGGAAACGAACCTTTACTAAAATCGTTAATTTTAGAAAAAATAAAAAATCTTGCAGATCTTAAGGTACTATGGGGCGATGAAATAGATTATAAAATATTTAAAAACGAGATTTTTTCAAAAAATCTCTTTTCAATAGATAAATTTTTAGTTGTAAGAAATTTTGATAGTTTAATAGAAAAGATAAAAAAAGAAGAGATTTTAAAAGATTTAGAAAGTATAAAACTACCGAATAGGTTTTTTTTATTGACAAACATAGAAAAAATAGATACTGAACCCTTTAAATCTTTATCTAAATCTGATAATATAACATTTGTTAATGCTGTTAGACTATCTCAAGATGCATTTATAAAATCTTTAAAATCAAAATTTCAGAAAGAGAGTAAAACAATTTCAGACGAGAATTTAAAATATTTAGCTTCTCTTTTAAGTAACAATTTGCAAATAGCTAAAAATGAAATTGAGAAATTACTTTTATACACTGTAGATAAAGAAGAGATTACTAAAGAAGATATTGATAACGTCATAACTCCAGTTTTTGAAGAAAATGTTTTTAACTTCCTTAATAAATTTTTCAACAAAGAGAAAGAAGCATTAATTATCTTTTTAAACTTGGTTGAAACTTCAGTACATCCGTTTGAGATCCAAAGTTTAATTTTAAGCTATGTTGAAAAAGCTTTAAACTTAAAAGTTTTAATTGAAGAAGGAAATTCTTTAGAAGATGCTTTTAGTAAAGTTGGAATATACAGCCAGATACAAAAGATAACGTTTTCTAAAATCTTAAAAATATACTCAAAAGAAGATTTAGTAAAAATGATTAAAAAACTATACAAACTTGAGATAACACAAAAAGTTTTTTATAACGATATAATACAAACATCAACAGAGTTTATACTAAGTAATATTTTGGAGTGATTATGAAAAAAGGAAGACTAGAACTTAAAAACATTGAAAAGACCTTTAAAGGTAGGATAGTATTAAGTGGTGTTTCCCTGTATGCGGAAGAAGGGGAAATAGTTGGACTTCTTGGACCAAATGGTGCTGGAAAAACAACCACTTTTAAATGTTTACTTGGATTCTTAAAACCAGACAATGGAAAAGTTTTATTAAATGATGAAGATATCACAAATTTACCTGTTTGGGAAAGGGCAAAAAAAGGTATAAGTTTTTTACCACAAGAAACATCTATATTCAGAGATTTAACAGTTTGGGAAAATTTAATAATGTTCTTAGAGTTTCAAGATTTATCAGATTCTGAAAGAATAAAAAAAGCAGAAGAACTTCTTGATGAATTTGGAATATTACATTTAAAAAATCAAAAAGCTTCAACATTATCAGGTGGAGAAAGGAGAAGGTTGGAAATTGCAAGAAGTTTAATAATAAATCCTTATTTTTTACTTTTAGATGAACCTTTTGCAGGTGTAGACCCAGTTTCTGTTAAAGATATTAACAATCTAATTCTCTCTCTTACAAAAAAAGGTATAGGTGTAATTATTACAGATCATAACGTTAGAGAAACATTAAAGATTACGAATAGAGCTTACATAATAGCCCATGGAAAAGTTATAGCAAAAGGTTTTCCACATGACATAGTAGAAAACCCTGAAGTAAGAAAGGTTTTCTTAGGTGAAGATTTTATTTTAGCTTAGTACTCATCTTCATTCTTTTTATATTCCATAACCATCTCTATAAAAAGTAACAATATAGATATAAAATTAGCTACGGCAGCACCAATAGCTAACCCTATAGCAAGATCCGTATGGATTCCACTAAAATACAAAATTGCTGCAGGAATAAGATGTAAATCTGCAACAAACGCTGTCGCAAGCAATTCAGCAGAAAGTATTTTTTTAGCACCAAATTTTAAAACAGTTGCTATTAAGTTAACACCAATTGCTACTACAAGTTGATAAGGGTCATGACTGAAAATAAAACCTATATTTGATGTTAAAGCTAAAAATATAAAAAAATCAGACCAAACTTTACCCCAGTTAATCAATGCCTAATCCTCCTCTATTTGATTTAAAATATACCTCTTGGCTTTCTCAATATCTTCTGCCTTTCCTAAAAGTAGCAAGGTATAACCTTCTTTTATTACCGTATCCCCAACAGGGGCTATATCCATTTTTCCATTTGACTTTACAATAGCTATTATTGTAGTTTTTGTGTTTTTTCTTAAATGTATATCTTTTAAAGCTTTTTCAACTATCCAACTATTTTTATCAACATAAACTTCTGATATATCTATATCTGTTCTTTCTCCAAAAGCTATTTTATTTAGAAAGTTAGATACGATTGGTGATGGGGGATGTAAAACCATTGATACAATTCTTTTCCCAATAGTTATATTAGGAACTATAACTTCATTTGCTCCAAGTAATTTCATTTTTTCAGCAGCACCTTCATTAGTAGCAGTAGTAAATATATAAAAGTTATCTTTATCAGGTCTTATCAATCTTGCTGTAACAATAACGGCAAGGTCTTGCGTGTTCTCCTCAAAAGCTGAAATCAATCCCCTTGCCTTATCTATGAAAGCCCCAAGTAGCACACTTCTTTTATGAGGTTCATCAAAAATATAGTAAGGTATATTTAAATCTTTTATATCATTTTCTTTTAGATTATCAGGTTCTATAAGGATAAAGGATATTTTTTTTCTCTTAAAATCTTTTATTATTTCTTGTGTAATAGCATTAAAAGGTGTTATTATAAAATGGTAATTTATATGTTCCATTTTTTTATACATCCTCCAATAAAAATAAATTTTATTAATTTCGCCGGACATTAAAACTTGAAATGTTTTAACTAATCCATAAAGATAACCTAAAGGAAAGGCAATAATTATAAATATTGATGCTAAAAATCTATTTAGAATTATATTATTAGTATAACTTTCTGTATAACCTACAGTCGAGATTGTTATTACAGTATGGAAAAAGTAGTTAACAACATCTTCACCTGAAGACTTGCCATTTATTATCATAAAAAGTAGTGTTCCAGCTGTAGTTACAAAAATAACAATCATTAATGGAACTTTCAGTTGGTTTAAAAGGTCATAAAATTTCTCTTCATATATAGCCTTATAGTTTTTCCTTTTTACATTTCCATAATGAGTTATTTTTCTATTTTTCACTTTTGCCATTCCTGTATTAAATTTTTTAAATAATCTTCTTTTTTATTATACAATTTTAACATTTTAGCAACATACTTTCCTAATATATCAAATTCTATATTAACGATATCACTAACTTTTCTATATTTTAAGTTTGTACTTTCTAAAGTATGTGGAATTATATTTAAATCTATTATATCTTCTTTTATGTAGTTTATTGTTAAACTTATTCCATCTATAGCTATACTTCCTTTTTCAATAACAAGATAATCATACTCTTTTGGAAATCTGATTTTAACGTTTGTATGCTCTCCTAACCTATTTATTGAAAATATCTCTCCTATAGTATCAACATGTCCTTGTACTATATGACCACCTAATCTACTTAAAGGTGTCATAGCTCTCTCTAAATTTATATAATCATTGATACTTAAGTTTTTAAAATTACTTCTTTTTATAGTCTCATTTGAAACCTCAAAATCAAGTTGTCTATTTCCAATATTTACAACTGTTAAACATACCCCATTTAATGCTATACTATCTCCTAATTTAGTTCCATCTATAACTTTGTCACATTCAACAGATATTTTTATTCCATCATTTCTTTTCTGAATTTTTCTTATCTTACCAACTTCTTCCACTAAACCAGTAAACATAATACTCCTCCTTACTTATTGATTTAAGTAGATTATATAATTTCTTAAAACTTTCTTTACATAATCTCTCGTTTCAGAAAATGGATAAAACTCTATAAACTCTCCTTCATCTTTAATATAATTTTTTTCTAAAAATCTTTTAACAGCATTTTCACCAGAATTATAAGATGCTGATATGTATATAATATTTCCGTCAAACATTTTAGCCAATTTATCAACATACCATAAAGCAAAACTGATAGCGTTTTCTGGTTTATAGAGCTCCACCATATCAAAGCCATTAAAGTTTTTTTGTTTTGCAACATAGTAGGCTGTTTTTGGTATAAACTGTGTTAAACCAACAGCTTTTGATGAAGATACAGCATAAATGTCAAAGAAGCTTTCTTGTTTTATGATAGCGTAAATAAGATTTTCATAATCTTCAATTTTTCCAAAAGGTTTTATATAACTACATTCACTATTTTGGTTAAAACATTTTACAGCCACCTCTGGCATAAATTTATAAACTTCCTTACAAAAACCTTTTTTAATTTGATAGTTGGCTTCAATCCAAGCAAATTTATAGTCTAAGCTTTTCATATAATCAAAATCTTTTTTATGACTAATACATTGATTTTCTTTTACTAAATTGATATATTTACCTGTTTTATAAATTATCAAACTAAGGTAAGGTGTAATTTCACTGTATTTATAACTATCTTTTAAAGTGATGTTATCAAAAGATTGATTATCTAAAATAGCTTTCCAATACTCTATTTTATATATATCATCTGTATATTTAGAGTACTGTTTTAATAAAATTTTAGCAGTATCTATTTCATTTAATTTATAATTGTATAAAAATTTTAGCCATAAAATATTTGGAGATTTTCCATCAAAACTTTCATAAAATTCTAAATACTTTAAAAAATCATCATAATTTTGAGTAAAAAAAGCCTTTTCTATCTTTTTATAGTAAAAATCTAAAATATTTTTTTTATCATTCTCACCAAGTAGATGATGTATATACTCTTTTTCATATTTTTCTTCTAAGTTAGCAACTACTTTAAGTGCTAACAGATAAAACTCTGAATCTTTGCTTATACTATTAAAGTAAAAAATTTTTTCTTCTTTGTCTTTAGAGATTTTTATCAGATAATAATAAACAGCGTTAGTATCTTTTAAAGAAAATAACATATTCTTCACTTTTTCAAAATGTTTATGTTTTAAGCAGTTATCAATAGATTTGTATTTTTCTTGTTCCAATAAAAAAGGATAAATTTCTAAATAAACTTTATAGCCATAGTAAGAGTAGCAAAAGTTTGTAGATAGATGTTTATAAGTGTCTAAATATTCAGACATCCTTAATTTTTTTTGTAAACTTCCTTTTATATATAAGTAGTAATTGATATCTTCATTTATAAAAGCATCACTATCAGCTAAATTTAAAAAGTTATAGCCTTCTTCATAGTTTCCTTCGTAATATAAAAAAGATGCTACTTTTAATGCTAAATAACTTGATAGAGCATATTCTCTATTACTTAAAATAGTTGATTTAATTTTGCTTAAATCTTCAATATCTTCAAAATCTTTTTTATAAAGATTAAGGATTTCATCTATCGATGCAAAGGAAAAGTAAAATAAAAATAGTATAGAAAGTAATATATATTTAATCATTTTTATAACCTTTCTAATATTTCTGGTAAAGGTTCAGGTAATTTATCTAACTTTATATCTATAATCTTTTCTTTTCTTGGATGCTTAAATGTTAGTCTATATGCAACTAAAGCATGGTAATTTAACTTACTAGATATCTCTTTTGCTAAATCAGATTTTAGTTTACTTACTTTAAAACCATATGTATAATCATTAAGTAAAGTATGACCGATAGATGAAAAATGAACTCTTATCTGATGTGTTCTCCCTGTATGAAGCTTTATATCTACAAACGTTAATCCATGTTTTTCATATCGTTTTTCAACCCAATATTCTGTAAGTGCATCCCTTAAATTTGTTGCAACAGTTCCCATCTTTTGTCTATCGTATATAGACCTACCTATAGGTAAATCTATAAGTCCATGGTCTCTATTAACAATTCCTAAAACGATAGCTTTATATCTTTTATCTATCTCTCTATTTTGAAAAATCTTTTGAAGTTCTTTATGAGCAAATTCAGATTTTGCAACAATAATCAATCCAGCAGTATCTTTATCTAATCTATGAACTATACCAGCTCTCTCTTTCCCTTGATATTGAGAAATATGCTTAAAATGATAAAGTAAAGCATTTACTAATGTTCCAGACGTATGTCCTACTGAAGGATGAACTACCATCCCAGGTGGTTTATAAACAACTGCTAAATCTTCATCTTCATAGTAAATATCTAAAGGTATATTTTCAGGTTCAACTGAAAGCTCCTGTTGAGGTGGTATAATAACATTATACTCTTCCCCTTCTTTTACCTTAACACTTGCTTTTTTTACTGCTATATTGTTTTTTAATACAAAACCATTTTCAATTAGATTTTGATAGTATGTACGTGAATACTCAGGGTAAGCAGTAGATAAAAAAGCATCTAATCTCTTATTTGAAAGATCTGCAGATACTTGTAATGTAATTATTTCTTCACTCATAACTAAAAATAAGATATAAGATTTTTTATAAAATTTCAAATACAAAAGTATGGTATACTGTTTGTTTTACAATTTTAAACAAGGAGATTTTAAAGTGATAGAAAGCAAAGAGATTAGTAAAGCGATAAGAGAAGAAATACGTAATATAGCTATCATTGCCCACGTTGACCATGGAAAAACAACACTTGTAGATGCATTACTAAAACAAAGTGGAACATTTAGAGATAACGAAGAAGTTGTTGAAAGGATTATGGATAATATAGACCTTGAAAGAGAACGTGGAATTACCATAATGGCTAAAAATACAGCTATAAGATATAAAAATTACAAAATAAACATCGTAGATACACCGGGGCACGCAGATTTTGGCGGTGAAGTAGAAAGAACATTAAAAATGGTAGATGGTGTTATCCTTTTAGTTGATGCATCAGAAGGACCATTACCGCAAACAAGATTTGTATTAAAAAAAGCATTAGAGTCTAATTTAACACCCATAGTTGTTATAAATAAAATTGATAGACCAGATGCAAGGATTCAAGAAGTTATAAATGAAGTTTATGACCTGTTTATAGATTTAGATGCTACAGAAGAACAGTTAGAATTTCCGATTTTATATACTATAGCAAAAGAAGGTATAGCAAAAGAAAATTTAAATGATGATTCAAAAGATTTAAAACCACTTTTTGATAAAATTATTGATTACATACCAGCTCCATCTTATGACCCTAACCAAGTTTTCCAATTCTTAATTACATCTTTAGATTATGACAACTATGTAGGTAGATTAGCAATTGGTAGAATATTCAATGGAACAGTAAAACTAAATCAGCCAGTTTCTGTGGTTAAAAAGGATGGTTCTATTGTAAAAGGAGCATTAAGAGCTTTATACACCTATGAAGGTTTAAAAAGGGTTGAAGTTACAGAAGCAAAAGCTGGTGATATAATTGCCATTGCAGGTTTAGATGATATAACAATAGGTGACACAATATCTGATGTAGAAAATCCTGTTGCACTTCCACCTATAAAAGTTGAAGAACCGACCATATCTATGATTTTTTCTGTAAATGATTCTCCATTTGCTGGAAGAAGTGGCAAATATCTTACATCAAGACATTTAAGAGAAAGATTATACAAAGAGTTACTTACAAACGTTGCAATAAAAGTTGAAGATACAGAAAGCCCAGATTCATTTTTAGTAATGGGAAGAGGTGAACTTCAACTTTCTATATTAGCTGAGATGATGAGAAGGGAAGGATATGAATTCCAAGTTTCAAAACCTAAAGTTATTATAAAAGAAGAAAACAATAAGAAATATGAACCTGTAGAAAGAGTTTTAATCGATATCCCAGAGGAATTTGTTGGTACTGTTACCCAAAAACTTGGTTCAAGAAAAGGTAGAATGATAAATATGATAAACCATGGATTTGGAAGAGTAAGATTAGAATTTATAGTACCTTCAAGAGGTTTAATAGGTTATAGGTCAGAGTTTAAGACAGATACAAGAGGAGAAGGTTTATTAAACACAATTTTTGAAGGATGGGAAGAATGGCAAGGTGATATAAAAACAAGACAAAATGGTGCATTAATATCGGATAGAGCTGGTGTTGCAACACCTTATGCTATTTTTGGTTTACAAGATAGAGGTGTATTTTTTATATCTCCTGGTACACAAGTATACGAAGGAATGATAGTAGGAGAGCATAATAGGGAAAATGATTTAGATGTTAACGTAACAAGAGAGAAAAAGTTAACAAATATGAGAGCTTCAGGTTCTGATGAAAATATAAAAATTATACCTGCTAAAATAATGGATTTTGAAAGAGCTATGGAATGGATAGCAGATGATGAACTTATTGAAGTAACACCTGATGCTATAAGAATAAGAAAGAAGATATTAGAAGCAAATAAAAGAAAGTAGTTATATATCTATCCTATAAAACTTTATCTTTCTCCAAAGGGTAACAGGACTTATGCCAAGTAATTTGGCAGCCTTTCTTTTATTCCCTCTTGTCTTTTTTAGGGCTTCTATTATACGTTTTTCTTCATTAAAAAATACTTCTTCAGATATTTCTATAGACTGTTTTTCTTCATTTAAAAATACAAAATCAGCATCTAAATCTTTTAAATCTATTGTAGTTTTGTTTGGATTTAAGATACAAACTGCATCTAAAAATGCCCTTAACTCCCTTACATTTCCATACCAATCTAAAGACATTATATAGTTAATAGCTTTAGCTGTTATTCGTTTATTCTTTTGAGCTAAAATACTATTTACTATCAAAGGAATATCTTCTTTTCTTTCCCTTAATGGTGGAATCTCTATTTTTACTGCACACAATCTATAAAATAAATCGCTTCTAAAATTTCCTTCTTCCATCTCCATTATAAGATTTTTATTAGTTGCAGAAATTATTCTTACATCAGACCTCCTTTTTTTACTTGAACCAAGCCTTTCAAACTCTTTTGTATCTACAAAAACAAGTAGTTTAGCTTGAGACGTTAAAGATAAATCACCTATTTCATCTAAAAATAAGGTTCCACCATCTGCCAACTCTACTTTACCAGGTTTTGACCCTACAGCACCTGTAAAAGCACCCTTTTCATAACCAAAAAATTCAGACTCAAAAAGTGTTTCCGGGATAGCAGAACAGTTTACAGATACAAACGTACTTCTATTTCTATTGCTATTTATATGTATCCATTTGGCTAATTTAGATTTACCAGTGCCTGTTTCTCCTGAAATTAAAACAGATATATCAGATTGAGCTACTAATGAAGCTTTCTCTAAAAGTTTTTTCATTTTTATATTTTGAGTGTTGAAAACTACAAAATCTTCGTCAAGTTTATCATCTTTATACTCTAAAAATTGGAAGATATAACCTCTATGATTATAAAAATGGTCATAAAGATATGTTGTTTTAAAAATCCCTTTATAATGTAGGCCGTTTTTTGATTTTAAAAAAACTACAAAATCTTTTTGTTCTAAGTAATCTTTTATATTTCTGTCTGTTATTTTATTTAAACTTTCACCAATTAGATCGATATTAGAGTAACCTAAAAACTCAACTAAACTCTCACTTATCCTTTTTATATTTAAATTTTCATCTGCTGCTATTAAATAAAAATTATCAATAAAGTTCATCTTTCTTGTTCTTTCAACTTTTCCATAAGTTTATTATATCCTTCTATATTGTTATTCTTTTTATAGATTTTTGCAAGGTTTAAGATTATATCTTTATTATTTGGATATTTATTTAACGCTTTTTCTAAAATCTCTTCTAAACCTTTTATATCATAATTTAGTTTATAAATATTTATTAAAAATTCTATTGCTGGTAAATAATCATCTTTGATAATCAAAGCATCTTTAGCAGATTCTATAGCAAGTGGATACTGTCCTAATTGATAGTACAACGTAGCTACCTTATATTTAATCTCATAATCTTTCGGATTTTCAGCAAAAGCTCTAAGATAAAAGAAAATTGCATATCTTAAATTTCCTATATCTTCATACTCTTTTCCTTTGAGTATAAAAAAATCATATCTTGAGTTTATAATATGTTTTTGCGTAGTTTGGTTCTTTATCTCAACATTGTTTGATAATTGTGGGTTAATAATATCTTTTATTGGTGGAAGATTTATACTTTTCTCTGCTATATTTTTAATAATTTCTTCTTCGTTTGAAATTTCATTTTTCAATAACTCAATATTTACAAGTTTTGCTTCTACATCATTTATGATAGATTCTACATCTATAAAGTTTTCTACTAATTGTATTTTCTCAGATTTTTGTCTATTTTTAAAGTAATCATAAAAAAGATAGCCTATGATAATATAAGAAATTATTAATATTACTAAGAAAATCTTTAATTTATCTATTTTCTTTTCCCTTTTTATAGTTATAAGAGGGTTAATACCTTCTGCCTTTGACCCTTGAACTTCTTGTTTTGCTTTTTCTAAAAAATCTCCTGTACTCATGATTGCTGAATATCACCTGTTAAAAACAAATCTAAAACTCTACATATTGCATGTTCTAATGTTAAATGAACTTCTTGTATTCTTGCTGTATTATCTGATTTTACAATAAAAACTTTATCTACTATGCTTTTAAGTTTTCCACCATCTTTTCCAAGAAAACCAACTGTAAATATACCTATCTCTTTAGCTACTTTAACGGCTTCTATTATATTTTGTGAGTTTCCACTTGTTGAGATTCCTATCAAGATATCTCCTTTTTCTCCAATAGCTTCTACCTGTCTTGAAAATATTTTATCAAAACCATAGTCATTACCTATAGCTGTAAGAGCTGATGTATCAGTAGTAAGAGCTATTGCAGAGTATCCTTTTCTTTCTCTTTCAAATCTCCCTACAATCTCAGCAGCAAAGTGCTGACTATCTGCTGCAGAACCACCATTTCCACATATCAATAGTTTATTTCCATTTTTCAACCTTTTACCAATCAATATTCCTAAATTAACAATATCTTCTGCATACTCGTAAGCAAAATTCTTTTTTATATTTGCACTTTCTTCAAATATATCAATTATTTCGTTTTCTAACATTTTTATTCCTTATAAAATTTTTTTATTTAAAATTTTACCACAGTACTAAACAATTTAAATAAATCTAAAAAGAAAACAAAATACAAAAGATAAACTTTAAATTTATATTCAGCAATCAAAAAAAACATAAAAACATTTTTAAATGACTTCTTCCCAAATATATTGAACTTAACTCTATTACTCCTCTTTTCACAGGTAGCATAGTAAAAGAGTTATATGGAATTGCTATATCAAAGAATTTAGAAAAAGAAGATTTCTCTTCCCTATATAAAATTTTTAAAGAGATTTTATAAAAACATAAATAGTGGAGGCGGGGGGAATCGAACCCCCGTCCGACAAAGGCCAAGCCCAAAGGACATCTACATGCTTAGCCTGTGTTTAAGATTCGCCTTCCTACATTCCACAGGCAAAATGTAAAAAAGCTATCCCCATTTTGTTTCGGGTTTTCTCTCAGGGGCAGTTGGGAAAACCCTATCCTGTATGTCTTACGCCCTATTCTAGCCTACAGGCAAGCCAGATAGGACGTCACTGCGTTAATTAAGCAGCGAGAGCGATTTCGCGTTCGGGAATTGTTTTGTTTTGGTTTTTTACGTAGTAACCTTCTACGGCATGCTTTCCTTTGCTCACCATTTGCCGTCGAACCCGTATCGCCCCCATATTCAATTGTAGATAATATAATCTTTGTTTATTTTTTTTCAATACACTATTTTACAACTAAAACAGATTGATTTGCATACTTAACAATATTAGAAGATGTGCTTCCTAAAAGAGGTTTTTTAAAACCTCCAACGCCCCTTCTTCCTACAACAATTAAATCACCATTTACCTCATCTGCATATGTCATTATCTCTTCTGCAGGATCTCCTTCTAAAACTTTATAAAAACCCTTTAGACCTGATTTCTGTATTATCTCAATGGCTTCTTTTAAATACTTTTCTTCTTTAGAAATCTCTTGCTTTTCATAATCTTCAATATCTTCAGGCGATACATAATCAAGGATTCCAAAATCATACAATCTAACGACACCAACTACATGAATCTCTGCATTGTTATATAGCCCCAACTTTATAGCTTTATTTAAAGCTTTTAGAGAATTCTCTGATCCATCATAACCTACTACTATTTTTTTATAAGCCATTTTTAACTCCTTTAAAATATAGAATGGAGTAATTTTGTAATTATATAACCACCAAAGAACAAATACAAGAATATAACAAATGCTGAATATATAGGTTTCATACCAGCTTTTTTCATCTTTTTTAAGTTTGTTTCTATTCCAAGGGCTGCCATAGATACAGTTAATAAGAATGTATCTACCTGATTAATAATACCAACAATATTTTTATCTAAAAAAGAGAGAGAATTAAAACCTACAACAGCAATAAAACCAAAAACAAACCATGGTATTGGTATCTCTCTTAAATTTACACCATGTATTGAATGTTTTTTAGCAAAATAAAAGCTAAGAACAAGCAGTAAAGGAGCAAGCATAATTACTCTTGTAAGCTTTGAAATAGTAGCCGTATTACCTGCAACATCAGATATAGCAAATCCAGCTGCTACAACCTGAGCAACTTCGTGAACTGTTGCACCTACAAAGATACCATAACTTTTTTCATCAAAACCAAAAAGTAAACCAAGTTTATAAACAGCTGGATATAAAAACATGGCAATAGTTCCAAAAATTGTTACTGTAGCTACAGCCATAGCTGCATAATGCATCTGTCCCTTTACAATAGGAGCTGTTGCTAATATGGCAGAGGCACCACATATTGAACTACCACTTGCTATCATAAAACTCATTTCATCTTCAAGACCGAATAATCTCTTGGATACATAAACAGCTAATAAAAATGTTGTAATTAAGATAATAGTATCTACGAAAAGTCCTTCTAAACCAATATCTAAAACATTTTGGAATGTTAATCTAAATCCTAAAAAGATAATAGCAATTCTAAGTATTTTTTTAAGTGAAAAATTAATACCTGGTTTTAATACTTCTGGTATTTTTATTAAATTACCAATAACTATCCCAAGTATTACAGCTATTATCAAAGGACTAAAATTCACTGTCGATTTAATAATCTCTAAATTAGATAAAAACATTGCAATTAATGCAAGAATACTAGTAAATATAATTCCAGGTAAAAAGTTCAACTTTCCCTCCTGATAAAAAAATATTGTTTTTATTTTAATATATATTAATATTTTGATAATTTTAAAATTTTAATAGATGTATTTAAATTTTCTATTTTACAGATTGTATTTCCCTAATTTTTCTTGCAAGTTCTCTTAAAGCCTCTACTTCTGTATAACCTTTTTCCATAAGTTCTCTAACAGTTTGAGCTTTAGCTAAAGTATTTAAAATCTCTACTATATCTCCAGATGGATTACATCCTTCCATTTGAGGTTTTCCATTTTTTAAAGTTTCCTGTATACATGCTTCAATCTGCTCTGAAGTAAATCTTCTTGCAATTTCTCTAATTTCTTTTATATTCATATTACTTACCTCCGTATTTATATAGTGTATAATATAATCAATGGTTAAAGATTTAAATTTGATAAAAATCATAAAAGACGAGTTAAACAGTTTATTAGAGATACAAACAAAAGATGGTTATACTATAGAGTCTGTTCATTATAGAAAAACATTATGCATATCGTCTCAAGTTGGCTGTTCTATAAAATGTTCCTTTTGTGCTTCTGGCCTAAATGGTCTTATAAGGAATCTTTCCTTCGAAGAGATAATAAATCAGTATGAATTGGCTTTAGATGAAGGATTTGAGATTGAAAATATAGCTTTTGCTGGTATTGGAGAACCTTTGCTAAACTTGGAAAACGTTAAAAAATCTTTTGAATACTTTAAGTCAAAAGGTTTAAAAGTGAGTTTCTACACTACTGGATTTCCTATTTCAAACTTCCAAGAGATTTTAAAAATAAACCATGATGGATTAAATTTATCTCTACATAGTGTAATAGAAGAAAAAAGAAAATTCTTTATACCAAATTCACATAAAATTTCTCAACTTCTTGATATCTTAGAATATCATTTAAAAACATTGTCAAGAAGAAAGAAAAAACTTTACAATTTAGCTTATCTTTTAATATACAATGAAAATGATTCTGAAGAAGAGATTTTAAAGCTTGGTAGTATAGCACAAAAACTCGGAATAGGTATATCTTTACTTAAGTATAATGAGATATCACACTTCCATTATCAAACAACACCTGATGAAATTTATGAAAAAGTATTTTTAACTCTTAAAAATATGGGTATTAAAGTAACACTTTCAAACCGTTATAGAACAAGGAAAATCGGTGGATGTGGTACATTAATGATAAATAGACTAAACCACTCCACTTTTTAAAATATCGTGAATATGTAAAATACCTATCGGTTTATTATTTTCAACTACAGGTAAAACAGTTATATTGTATCTTTCTATAGTTTCAAGTGCCTGCAAAACATACCAATCTTTGTATGCTACTTTTGGATTCCTTGTCATAGCTAGATATGAAAAAGATTTATCAATACTCTCACCTTTATTTATAAATCTTCTTAAATCTCCATCTGTAATTATACCAGTAAGATTATTTTCTTTATCCAAAACTAAAGCTGCTCCAAGACCCTTTTCTGAAATTGTTATTATTGCTTCCTTCAAAGGTGTATCTTCATAAACCAACGGTAAATCTGTTTTCATAATCTGATGTACTTTTAAAAGTTTTTTTCCAAGAGAACCACCAGGATGAAATCTTGCAAAATCTTCTGGTCTAAAGTTTTTAAGTGTAAGTAATGTTATAGCTAAAGCATCTCCTAAAACGAGTGTAGCTGTAGATGTGGAAGTAGGGGCAAGATTTAAAGGACAAGCTTCTTTATCTATATTTAAAAATAAAACAACATCTGAATATTTAGCAAGGGTAGAATCTTTTTTATTTGTTATTGATACTATCCTATTGCCCCATCTTTTTAAGATTGGAATTATTGCAAGAAGTTCTGGTGTTTCCCCACTGTTGGAAATAGCAACTATTAAATCGTCTTTTTCAATCATACCTAAATCACCATGTATAGCTTCTGCTGGATGTAAGAAAAAAGAAGGAGTTCCAGTAGAAGAAAGGGTAGAAGATATTTTTTTACCTATTAAACCAGATTTACCTATACCTGTAATTACAACTTTCCCTTTTGTTTTTAAAATTAAGTTTACAGCTTTTTCAAAAGATTCATCTAAAGATGACTTTAATTTTTCTAATGCTGAGATTTCATCTTCTACAGCTTTTTTACCTATATTAATGATATTATCCATTGCTACAACCATTACATCCACTACAAGATTTTCTTTTAAGAAGAGTTAAAGATTCCAATTGAGAAAAACTTAACTCTACTGTTTCATTTTCTTCATTTGATAGAATAACTTTTTCTCTTATAAAATCGTAATATTTCACAAAGAAAGGTCTACCATCTAAATTGATTATTTCACCTATCTCTGGTAAATCTTTCTTTATATCATAGTTTTCAAGTTCATAAGTTAAACAGCACATTAATCTTCCACATATACCAGTAAATTTAGCTGGTGTAGGTGGTAAATTTTGCTCTTCCAAAATCTCTACAGAAATATTTTCAAACTTATTTAAAAATAAGCTACAGCAACATTGATTACCACATATCCCAACTGCTCCAGCTATCTGGACACCATCTCTAACACCTACTTGTCTCATCTCTATTCTCATCCTTATCTTTTTAGCAAGGATTTTTACAAGCTCCCTAAAATCTACTCTATTTTCTGCTGTATAGTAAAAGATAACTTTTGACCTATTAAGTGGGATATATGCTTTTAAAAGATTCATTTTTAAATCTAAATTTGAAGACTCTTCTTTACAAATCTGTA
>JBBIPN010000024.1:0-16669 GCA_037442825.1 Sulfurihydrogenibium sp.
CCAGTGCTTTGGCTTTGATTTAAATCAAGAGAAATAATGTTTTTATCTTGTTATAATATATAAAAATACTTTAATCAAGGTTAAAAATGAGATTTTTCCCTATTTTACTAAACATAGAAGATAAACAAATTTTAGTAGTCGGTGGTGGGAACATCGCATTGGAAAAAGTAAAAAGATTGATTAATTTCACAAAAAATATAACTATACTATCTCCAGAGATAAAACCTGAACTGTTAGATTTAGTTTATTTTTATAATTTAAATTACCTATGTCAAAAATATGAAGAAGGTTGTATTGATAATTATGACATTGTAATAGTTGCTGTAAATGATTTAAATTTACAAAAAGAGGTTTATTTAGAAGCAAAATCAAAGAATAAGTTATGTAATAGTGTAGATATGATAAGATTTTCTGATTTTATATTTCCTTCAGTAGTTAAAAAGGGAGATTTTATCCTATCTTTTTCAACATCAGGAACATCTCCAGCTTTAGCAAAGTACTTGAGACAGGTTTTTGAAAAACTGATTCCTAAAGATATAGAAAAATTTCTTGAAGATATGAGACATTTACGAGAAAGTCTTCCAAAAGGAAAGGAAAGACAAGAACTTTTAGATAAGTTGGCGAAAGAGTATACAGAAAAATATTTTAAATTTATGGAGTATAAAGATGGTGATAGATGAATTAAAAAATGTATATTTATTTAAGCACTTACCAGAAGAAAAATTAAAAAAACTGGAAGAAATATCTAAAATAAAAAATTATGAACGTGGTCAAGTTTTATTTTTTGAAGGAGAAAAACCAGAAAATCTATATATTTTGTTAGAAGGTAAAATAAGAGTATACAAAACTACTTTTAAAGGAATTGAGATAAATATAAATCAGTTTGGCCCTGTAAGTTTAATAGGTGAGTATGCAAATTTTGAAAAAGTACCTTATCCTGCTACAGCTGAGTTTATTGTAGAAGGAACAGCTTTAGTTATAAACTATAAAAAGTTTGAAGAGAATTTCTTAAAGGATGCAGAAGTTCTTTTCTCATTGGTAAAATCTTTAACAAATAAAATTAGGATGTTAAATAGATTTATAGAGTCTACAGTTGTACTTAGTGCAGAGGCAAGAATTGCCAAACTTCTGTTAGAAAGTAAAGAAATCTTTGAAATCTTAAAACATTATCAGATTGCATCCTTCTTGAACATAACTCCAGAGACACTTTCAAGAGTGTTATCTCGTTTAAAAAAGAATAAAATTATTGCAGTATCTGGAAGAGAAATAAAAATATTAGATCCAGAAAAATTAAATAAAATTTCAAAAGATGAGATGCTAATCTAATTCTAAAGTTTTTAAAATTCTCCGAGGATCTATAACTTTTGAATATGATGAAAATCATTTTATTTTATTTATTTAATAATTTAAGATCTTAATATCTTAAATATATTTTTTTGATTTAAATCAATGATATTTAATTTTGAATTTATTATTTTTTGGTAACAGAAGAGAATATGATATTAAGAGGTTTTGTTTATGGAAATCATTTCTATTGTGTGGAAAGTATCTTATGTAGTCCATATGATCTCTAATGCTGGATTTTTTGGTTCAACAGTATTAGCTTTTTTTGATTGTAAAAATATATGTAATTCTTTCTCCATTGGGAAACTCAAAAAAATTTTATCTTTATTTTTAACTCTATCTGGTTTAACAGGGATTGTTTTGCTTTCTATTTTAAGTATGGGTGGAATGGATGATCTAACATCGAATAACATCGGCTTAAGTATTATTGTTATGATCTTTTGTTATATTTTAGTGCTATTTAGTTTTATCTTCTTTTTGATTTACAAAGGAGGTGATCTAAAGATCGATAAATTTTTATTAGGTTTTCCACTTCTTATTTATCTTTTTGTTTATATCTTTCGAGTAATTTTAGTTCATTAAAATTATTTAAAAGGAGGTTTGCTATGTCAGAGGAAAGGTCTTACAAAAAGTGGTTTGTCACATTTCTGATTGGTTTAATTACAGCTGTTCTCCTGTTTACTGGATTTACAGTTTATCAAATTAAAAATGTTCCACCTATACCAAAAGAAGTAAAAGGTGCAACAGGTACAGTTTATACTTATGACGATGTTGTACAAGGGAAAGCATATTTTCAAAAATATGTACTAATGGATGTTGGTTCTATTCTTGGTAATGGAGGATACATTGCACCAGATTATACAGCTTTATTTTTGGATAAGAAAATAAGAAATTTAGAAGAAGTTTATGCTCAAAAGATGCTTTCGAAAGATTTTAGTAGTTTAAATGAGTCAGAAAAATCTTATATTGATGCTTTTGTTAAAAAAGATATGAGAGAGGTCTCAATCTTAAAACCAGATGTAACACAACTAACACCTGAACATGAACAGGCATATAAGAAAGCAAAAGAGGAGTTGGTTGAATTTTTAACTAAAGGAAATCCAAATTATGCTCAAATTGGGGGAATTATAAAACCTGAAGAAGCTGAAAAAATAGCTGCATTTGTAGACTGGACTGCACTTGTCGCAGCATCACCAAGACCAGGTTCAAATTTAACTTATACAAACAACTGGCCACCAGAACCAAGGATAGGATTAACAGCTTCTTTTTCTTCTCTGTTCTGGTCTTTGGTAGCAGTTATGGCAATCTGGACATTAACCATAGTTGTTTTATGGGCATTCTATGATTACTTTATGAAGTTTAATGGTGAGAAGCCAGAACCATCTCTTACTGTTTCCTCATTAACACCGATGCAAGAGAAAGTATTAAAGTTTGTACCATTAGTTCCTTTATTTTTCCTTTTACAAGTAGCTTTAGGTGGTTATTTGGCTCACCTCTATGCTGACCCTGCCCATAGTTGGATAGTACCACAGTCTTTATTACCTTTTAATGCAGCAAGATCTTTACATTTAAATTTAGCAGTTCTATGGATAGCTATTGGATGGTTGGCAGGTGGATTATTTATAGCTCCATTAGTAACTAAAGGAAAAGATTTTAAATTCCCAATAGCAGTAGATATTTTATGGATTGCTCTTGTAATAGTTGGTTTAGGTGGATTGATAGGTATCTGGCTCGGAGCAACTGGAAAATTACCAGATAGCCTATGGTTTTGGTTAGGTAATGAAGGAAGAGAATATATAGAACTTGGAAGAATTTGGGATATTGGTATTGTAGTTGGTTTAGTATTATGGTTTTCTATTGTATTTTTCACTATAAAAAAGGCAGAAAAAATTACTCCTCCACTTCAGATGATTATATGGTCTTCCTTTGCTATAGCCATTTTATATTTAGCTGGTATGATGCCGCTAACAAAAATAATGCCTAACTATACAGTAGATGACTATTTTAGATGGTGGGTTGTTCATCTTTGGGTTGAAAATACATTTGAGTTGTTTGCAGCAGGTACTATGGCATTTTTAACTGTTGTACTTGGCCTTGTTAGTGTAAGATTTGCTACAATAATGATGTTTTTTGAAGCATTCTTGATAGTAGCAACAGGTACGATAGGTACAGGACACCACTATTTTTGGATGGGTGAAAATGAGATGTGGATAGCATGGGGTGGTGTATTATCATCCTTAGAACCACTACCTTTAGTTATTTTAATGATTGAAGCTTATAAAGAATACTCTCATGTTTCACATGAAAGTTTTCCGTTTAGAATGGCATTTATATGGTTGGCAGGTTCAGCATTTTTAAACTGGCTTGGAGCAGGATTTTACGGTATGATTGTTAACTTACCTATTATAAACTACTACGAACATGGAACATACTTTGGAATGGCTCATGGGCATGTTGCATTACTTGGGGCATTTGGATATGTTGCTATAGCATTCTTATACTTCATTGTTAGAGCAAATGCTTTAGCAAAAGGTTTACATTGGGATGAAAAGATTTCAAATACTGCATTTTGGCTAACTACAGTTGGAATTTTCTTATATGCTATCCCAACTATGGTTATCGGAACAAAGCAATTCCAATGGGCATATGAAATAGGATACTGGGCTGCAAGAACAAGAGAAGTTCTTGAAGGTTTAGGTTTCTGGATGTGGATTAGAATAATTCCAGATGCTATGGTTTTAGCAGGTAGTGCTTTAATATTAGTTGATATTATTTACAAATTATATCTATCTCAAAAAGCATCAGCATCTACTGAGTATTCAAAAGCTTAATTATTCACTGTCCCCTAATAAATAGGGGACATTTTTTACTTTTTTCTATATAATAAATTTTGTCTACTTTTACTGGGAGTATACTATGGATAGGATTTTGGTTCATATATGTTGTGGTGTAGATAGTGTATGGGCTTTAAGAAGGTTGAAAGAAGAGTTCTCAGATAGTGAAATTATAGGTTATTTTTATGACCCAAACATACATCCAGAAAAAGAGTTTGAGCTTAGATGGATAGAAACAAAGAGAGTTTGTAATGATTTAAATATAGAGTGTATAAAAGGTGATTATGATTTAGATATATGGTTTAAAAGTGTTAAAGGTTTTGAGAATGAACCAGAAAGAGGAGAAAGGTGTACAATTTGCCATGATGTTAGATTAACAAAAAGTGCTGAAATAGCTAAAGAACTTGGATGTAATAAATTTACAACTGTCCTTATGATGAGTCCTAAAAAAGATTTTGAAGTTTTAGAAAAAGTTGGAAAGAAGATAGGAAAAGAGTATGGATTGGAGTTTTTAGTTATTGATTTTAGGAAAAATGGTGGTACAGAAAAGATGAACAAACTATCTAAAGAGATGGAACTTTACCATCAAAATTATTGTGGTTGTATATATGGACTGTTACCCCAAAGGCAGTTTTCTGATTTTATTCCAGAACTTATATCTTTTGGAAAAGGTAGATTAGCAGGAAGTAGAGAGGAACTTTTATTTATAAAACAGGTAAGACTCTTTGCTGAAAATTTAGGATTAAAGTGTAAAGAAGAAAGTTTTAGTTTTATAGGTTGGAGATTAGTATCTTCTATTTTAAAACTAAATGGCGAACATATTGACCATAAGGTTTTATACTACAGTAGTACCATAAAAGGCATTGTAAGGGCTAACGTTATAGCAGTAGAGGATAAGGAAGATTTTAAAGTAGCACATCTAAATAAACAGAATATAAAAGTTTATATTGTAAAAGATTTAAAGGAATTGCCATTAGATAAACCAAGATTGTTTACAGATCCTATTTTTATTGTTAACATAGATTTAAAAGAAAAAGATAAATTAGAATTTCAACTAAAAGCTGAATTTATACCAGATATGGAATCTCAAAATCTATACATTGGAGAAAATTTTTCAAATATGGTAGAGTTTCATAGTGATACTGATAGTGATGGTTTACAAGGATTTTCTTTAAAAGAGATAACAGGTTTTATAAAAGAAAATGCTACATCTATAAAAAATGGTGAGTTATCGATTGTAATATATGGTGCTAAATTAGTTGGTAATTTGGGAAAATATTTTAGTAATTTATATAATCTGTATTTTTTTCGTCAATAAGTTTTTTATTTAACTTTTGTATAGAATAGCAAAAAGTTGCATGGGACCATGTTAAAGGACAGACAGATAAAGGCTCACCACCAAATGGATCAAACTGTTCTGCCAATAATCCAGCTTGTGTTGTTCTCTTTAAAGCCCAGTTTATAAGGTTAAATGTTTTATCAAATAGACTTACAGATGTATACCAGTTTGCAAGCCATAATGTTGTTATTAACCATGGGTTTCCGGGTGTATCTTGTGATATTCTATGATAGTAATCGTTTTCATATCTTGCCAGTCCGCCAATACCATTTTTTATCCATAAACCTTCTTCAATAGCTTTTACTGTGTTGATCATTCTATAATCATCTGGTTCTACTATATCAAAATCATTTAAAAGTAAAAGACTACTTTCTAATGTTTTATCCTTTATAATATTTCCCTGTTTATCTCTATAAATTCCCCTTAAAAATCTTCCTACCTCCTCATCATAAAGATACTTTAATACTGCATCTTTTAATTTTTCCGCTGTTTCTCTATAAGTTAAGTAGTCTTGTTTATTTCCAAGTATCTTGGCTATCTTTGATGCAGCTATCAATCCTGCATAAACTGTTGCTGATGTATAAGTAAAAATGCCTCTTCTTTCTTCCCATAGGTCGTAACTTTCATAAGGTAGATTTGTATTTGGATCTATATAACTTACCATAAAATTTGCAGCTTTTTTAACAAAGCCGTTATACATATAATCTATAAATTCTATATCCTTAGATATTCTATAATGATTGTAGAGAGAAAATATAACAAGTGCTGTTTCATCTTCTTGTATTGGTAATTGATAGTTTTCTTCTTCATCACTCCAAGGATGCCATGAAGAACCAACTGTACCATCTGGTGAGTATTTATGAAGTAAAAATCCTTCATCTGTTACATGTTGTTTGCAGAATTTAAAAAACTTCTGAGTTATATTTGTATACCCAGCATTATCTAATGTTATAACAATAAATGCTCCATCCCTTGGCCACATATAACTGTAATGGTCTTTATTAAACTTATAAATAGAAGTATCGTTTGCTGCTACTATCGCCCCATTGTTATCAAAATGTGCTCTAACAATTAGTAAACTTTTATAATACAGATCTTTAACATTTTTAGATAGAGCTGGTATTAATCTATCTTTTGTTTTTATCCAACCTTGCCAAAACTCTTGTGTTTCTTCTAAGAGTTGGTTTAACCCATCCCTTTCTACTTTGTGTTTTAGTTTTGAGATGTCATCATAATTTTTTCCAACAAGCATATAATAATAGAATGTTTTACTCTCTAATGGTGGTACATTTCCTTGAATACAAACAGCACTATCTATTTCCCCTTGAACTATTTTATTTTTAGAAAGTTTACAGTTTTCTATCTCTTTCCAAGATCCAGAAATGTGATTCTTTTTAGAAACTGTATATTCAAAATTTTCACCTTCACAAGATATGTATATATAAGTAGAACCTTTATAATGGATAATACCTTTTAGTTTTGGATCGTAATAAGCTGTGTTTCCAATTTCTGATTCATTAAGTTTAAAGCCGTGATAGAAAAAGATTTTTATATCTCTATCATTAATAGATAAGTTCGTAACGTTGATTTTATGTATTAAAATATCTAAGTATTTGTGGATTGTAGAGATGATATTTAGCTTTATTTCAAGCTCTTTTGAAATAAGCTCTACATTGGATACTAAAGAGTTTTCACAGTAAGAAAATTTTTTCTCCCAACTACCATCGATCCATTTTAATTTACCATCTACACAAACTCCTATAGCATTTGCCTCTGAGTTTAGATGGTTGTACATACCAACATAAGGAAAGTATAAATCTCTTATAGAAAAATTTTTATCTATATTTACAAAGAATTTGCCATTACTTAGTATTATTTCTTTTTTCATATATGCCTTTTACCTCTTCTTTTGTAAGATACTTAAATTGATAAGGTTTTAAATTTTCTAAATTTATACCATCTATTTTAATACGAATTAGTCTTTTTACTTTATGACCAAATTTAGATATATACCTTCTTAAAATTCTTTTTTTTCCACTGTGAATTTCAAATCTAAGCCAAGTAGTTTTAGCTGTATTTTTAATTATCTCTAACTTATCAGGTTTAAAAAATCCATCTTCTAACTCTATTCCATCTAGCATTTTATTAAATGTTTCATTATCAATTATAGGATAAACTTCAACATTATAAACTTTTTTTATTTCGTTTTTTGGGTGTGCTATTTTGTTTGCAAAGTCTCCATCATTTGTAAGTAAAAGTAAACCTTCACTATTGTAATCTAATCTACCAACGGGAAAAAGTTTTTCTTTTATTCCAATTTCATTTAAAAGGTCAGTTAATGTTTTTCTTCTAAATTTATCTTTTCCAAGTTCTGAAAGGTATCCAACAGGTTTGTATATTTTTATATATATCTTTTTTTCATCTGGTTTTATAATTTTTCCTTCTACTTCTACAATATCTTTTTCTGGATTTATTTGAATACCAAGTTCTTTTACAACGTTCCCATTTACTTTTACTTTTCCTTCTTGAATAAGTATATCTGCTTTCCTTCTACTACAGATACCAGATTGTGCAATAAATCTATTTAGTCTTACTACTGCCATTTTTGGATAACAACAAACTTTCTTTCTGGTAGCCCTTTGAAACTCATAGGTACAGTAAATGGTTTTAGTTCTTCTTCAATTTCTTTGCCTTTCATAACTATGAGATAGCCGTTTTCTTTGACCAAATCTTTTCCTATTTTCAACACTTCAAATGTTTCTCCAGTAGCTCTACTTACTACAATATCAAATTTTTTATCTATATCTTCAGCTCTTTCACATAAAATAGTATACTGTAAATTAAGTTCTTTTCTTAACATCTCAAGGAAAATGCATTTTTTATTTACTACTTCTATAAGGTATAATGATATTTTGTCTTGGTAATAGATTTTTAAAGGAACACCTGGAAGTCCAGCACCACTACCAAAATCTGCAATTTCTTTATTTTCTACATCTATCGATTTAGCTTTAAAAAGTTTTACAAGTGTAAGACTATCTAAAAAGTGTTTTACTATAATATCTTCTTTTTTTCTTATAGAAGTTAGATTGTACACTTTGTTCCATTTTAGTAAGAAATTTAAATATTTTTCAAAAAGTTGAAGTTGATAATTTGATAGATAGATATCATTTTTTTCTGCTAAATCTTTCAAAAGCTTCATCATTTCAAAACTTTACCAGTTTTTATATAAAAGATATACAAGTCTAACTCTGCTTGATTTAAGTTTAAATCTTCTCCTATTTTTTCTAAAGCTTCTTCACACTCTAAATAAACATTTTTTGTTATTGTTTTCCTTTGCTTTACATACCCATTTTCAAATAAAAACCTTGAAATATGTCTATCTATTATTGCAACATCTGTAAATCCTATATTTCTTAAAAAGTGTGAAGCTTCTTTAAAACCATACCCATTTATTTTTTTAACTAACTCTATCCTTGCTTTTTTACCAGATTCATAAGTTGATATATCTAAAAGAAAATTTTCAAGGTTTCTAAGGTTTACAATTCTTTCAGCTCTTTGTAATGCAAATCTATGACCATTTTTTTTGAATATCTCATATAGTTTTTCAACAGGAAATGTTTTAAAACCTTCTATACCAACTTCAGTTTGTATTTTTATGCCTGTAGTAGCTTTAAAGTTTGCTGTTAATATACAAAAACAAGCTTCAGAAAATATATCTGCTGTATAAGGTTTTATATCTAAAAAAGGATTAAAATCAAAGGTTGTATAGTTCTTTTCTTTAATAGATATAAACTCATCTATTCTTTTATCAACGTATGGTTTAACTTTGTCGATAGCTTGTAATATCTGCTGTTTGGAAGGTATCAAATCTTAGGTATACCTCTTAGGATGTTATAACCATTGTAAAATATACCTTCACTATCAACAAAAACGTTATGTACAATCTCTATGTTAGATATTTTTACTTCATCATTACCAAATACAATATTTAGTTTATTAGCGTTTCCTATTGTTTCAAATGCTATCTTTTTATTAAAGTAAATAACTTTTTCTTCACCTTCTTTTAAGTTGAATATTGTTTTTTCATCGTCAATAGTAGCTGTTATCCAAACTTCGTCTTCAGCTTTTAGTATTATATGGTTAATGATTTCTTTTTCTGTTTCCTCTTTTTGTAATTGGACCTGTTCTTTATTTTCCTGATAAGGTTTTACTTGTATATTTATATCTTGTTTAAAAGAAGCATTTGCATATAAAAATAGTGTAAAAACTATCAATGTAAATATATGGGGAAATAAACTTGTAACGTAGTTTAAAACTTTACTCTCTTTCGTGTTTAACTCTTCTAATTTTGTTTCTTCTTTTAATGTAGGGTATTCGATATTAAAATACTGACATACTTTTTTAGCGTATAACTTTCCATATGGGTCTTTTATCGCAAAATCTTCATCGTTTTCTATCTTTTCTAATATTGATTTAGGTATTCCTAAAATATTGGAAAGGTCTTCTACTGTTATGTTTTTTTCTCCCCTTTTTAACTTTAAAATTTTTCTGATCTCCATTTATTTTATACCTATGATTTTTTTACAAATTTTTATTATATCATTTATTTAAAAGTTCTGCTAAAATTTGATTGCCCCCTAAGTTTAACAGTTTATCTCCAAGTTTTTTCCCAATTTCAACAGCTTGTTTTATAGTTTCTTCTGTAATTTCTTCAATGATTGTTTCTTTATAGTATCTTATACCTTCTAAATCAGAGATATATCCAGTTATTGCTATTTTATTTTCTAATATCTCACAGTAAGATGCTAATGGAACTTGACAACCACCTTCAACTATTTTCAGAAAACTTCTTTCAGCAGTAGCTCTAATCTCACTTTCTCTATGGTTTAGTGGTTGAATTAGTTCTTTTATAATACTGTCATCAGACCTTCCTTCTATTGCAAGGAAACCTTGACATACTGCTGGAATTATCTCTGTTGGTGAAAATATGTATTTTACTTTACTTTCTAAACCTAATCTTTTTAAACCTGCATATGCAAGTATTATTCCATCATATAAACCTTCTTCTAACTTTCTTATCCTTGTATCTACATTTCCTCTTAAATCTTTAATCTCTAAATTTTGTTTTAATTTTATTACTTGTGATTTCCTTCTTAAACTACTTGTTCCTAAGATACTTCCTTCTGGCATCTCTTTTAAATTGTTGTATTTTATCGATAAAAATGCATCTCTGGGATCTTCTCTTTCTGTTATTGCTATTAGTTCTAAACCTTCTGGAAGTACTGTAGGTACATCTTTTAAAGAGTGGACAGCAATATCAACCTCTCTTTTTAAAAGTGCATCTTCAATCTCTTTTACAAACAAACCTTTACCACCTATTTTTGCAAGTGCTACATCAAGTATTTTATCTCCTTGTGTTGTTATCTTAACTAGCTCAACATCAATGTTATGTATCTCTCTTAATTTCTTTGCAATATGGTTTGCTTGCCATAAAGCAAGTTGACTTTTTCTTGTTCCTATTCTTATTTTCATAATCAAACCTCTTTTAAAAAGATTTTATTTCATCTTCATCTATATGTTTATAGTTTTTTAGTACATAGATATAGTACTGTTTAACGTCTTTACCTCTATATTTTACCTTATAAATTTCTTCTTTTATCAAACTTTCAAATCCATTTTTAACTTTATCTGTAATTGGATGGTCTGCAACGTATATCCCATAGTATCCTTTATTTTCAAACTTACCTATTCCTTCCCATAGATCAAACTGATTCATTCTTCTGTCTATTCTTATACAGTAAGTCTGTCTAAAAGGTTTTAGATAGAAAGCTATCTCTGATGATATGTGGTAAGAGTCTGAAAATATAAAGTTATTTGGATATATATTTGTTAAATGTCCAACATGTTTTCCAAGACCTTCCCATCCAACTAATCTTTTTGTAGGGTCTTTTTCTGGTGGTAATAAATTTGTAAAATTTAGTTTGTCTAAAATTGGGGTATAAAATAGTATTACAATAGATAAAGCTGATAAAATTATAAATGGTAACGATTTTTTTAATAAATCTCTGTATATGTAGTATCCAACCAGTATATACAATGTTGAATAAACAAAAGCTGGCCAGTTTGCTTCTACATTTTTAAAAAGGGCTATTATTCCAAAGAATATAAAGACAAAGATTGGTGATATAGATAAGTATATCAGTTTTTCATCTTTTTCTTTAAATGTTCTGTATAGTCCATAAATTACAAATGGAAATAAAAATAGAGAATTTAGTCCTATCTGTCCAAGAACGTAATCTCCAATATGTTTAAAACCTATATAATGATGTTCTCCTTCTACTCCAGCAAGTTTACCAACATGTTTGAATGTAACAAAATCATTTGATATATTCCAGTATATTACTGGAACTGTAAACAGTCCAGCTATAAATATTGAGATGTAAAACCATTTTTCTTTTAGTATTTCCTTTTTGTATAGAAAGATATAGAACACCGCAACAGGTAAAAATAAAACTGCTGAATATTTTGATAAAAATGCAAGTCCACCACTAATACCTGTTAAAATCCAAAATAAAGGTTTATTTTCCTTCACTGATTTATAAAAAAGATAACTTAAAAGAAGATAAAAAAATGTAAGGGGTGTATCTGTTAGAAAAATAATTGATGCAATATCATAAGCTGGAATAAAATATATAAATATTGATGTAAAAAATGCTAATTTTTCATTTTTAAAGAGTTCTTTTGAAAATAGGTAAATTACAATAGCTATTAAAAATCCTAAAATGATACTGTTTATCCTTACACCGATTTCAGTATCTCCAAAAATAGATGTTGATATAAAGTTTAAATATGCTATAAGTGGTGGTTTTGAGTAATATGATAAATCAAGGTTTTTAGACCAAAGCCAGTACTGAGCTTCTTCTGTTGATAAATCTATATCTCTATATAAAACATAGAATACTCTTAGGATTAAAACTGTTAAATGAAAAATTAAAGCATTTTTAAACAACTACCCAAACCTTTGGAATAAAAATTTCAGAGTATTTTTTGAGTGCAAATCTATCTGTCATTCCAGCCACATAATCAACAGCAGCTTGCTGTGGTTTATACTCTTCCCATAGTTTTGAAAATTTTTCATAGTTTGGTATCGTTTCATAATTTTCAAGATAGTATTCGTAGAGAGCTTTTAAAATACCTTTTGCTTTATCAAGCTCTTTTTTCACAATAGGAGATAGATAAACTTTTTCAAGAAGAAAATCTCTCAATTGGTACATTGTTTTATAAATTTTTTCATCCATCATTATATGCTTATAGTCGTTTTCAATAGTTGTATTTATTACACTTACAATTAATGTTGTTATCCTTTTAGATTTTGTATCTCCTAATCTTTTAATAATGTTAGATGGAATATCTTTTTCTGTTAAAATATTTGCTCTTATGGCATCTTCAAGGTCATGGTTTATATAGGCTATTTTATCTGCAATTCTAACTATCTCACCTTCCAATGTTTTTGGCATATTATTTTCAGCTATTAAAGGTGATTTTCCTTTACTGTGTTTTAAAATACCATCTTTTACTTCTTGTGTCAGATTTAAACCTTTCCCTTCATTTTCAAGCTTTTCTACTACTCTTAGGCTATGTTTTGCATGGTGGTAGCTTCTATTTTCCTCTAAAATAAACTCTCCAGCATGACCAAATGGTGTATGACCTAAATCGTGTCCAAAAGCTATAGCCTCAGTTAGATCTTCATTAAGCCTTAAGGCTTTTGCTATAGTTTTTGATATTTGAGCTACTTCTAGTGTATGAGTCAATCTTGTTCTATAATGATCTCCTTCTGGAGATAAAAAAACCTGTGTTTTATGTTTTAATCTTCTAAACGATTTACTATGTAAGATTCTATCTCTATCTCTTTGAAACTTAGTTCTTATAGTACATTCTTCTTCCTCTATGTCTCTTTTAGCATTTATACTTTTTGTTGCCTTTGGATGAAGTGTATTTAACTCTATATTTTCAAGCGTTTCTCTAATATTATATAAGCTCATACTTTACTAAAAGCTCTGCTATTTGAACTGCATTGGTTGCTGCACCTTTCCTTAGGTTATCTCCTACTATCCACATAGATAAACCGTTATCAAAACCTAAATCTTTTCTTATTCTGCCTACAAAAACATCATCCTTACCAGCTACTTCTATAGGGGTTGGATATACGTTGTTAAATGGATCATCTTCAACAATAACACCTGGCGCTTTCATAAGGATTTCTTTAGCTTCTTCTGCTGTTATAGGAAGCTCTGTTTCTATTGTTACTACTTCACTATGTCCTACAAAAACAGGTACTCTTACACATGTTGGAGATACTTTTATATCTGGCTCATGCATAATCTTTCTTGTCTCATTTATCATTTTTAACTCTTCTTTGGTATAACCGTTGTTTTCAAAGTTATCTATTCTTGGTATTATGTTAAAAGCAATATGATGTGGTAATACCCTTGGGTAGTAATACCTTCCTTCTATATAAGCTTTTGTTTCAAGTTCTAAATCTTCTATAGCTGTAGCACCAGCACCAGAAACAGCTTGATAAGTTGCAACAATTATTCTTTTAATTTTCTTTAGTTTATGTATAGGATTTAATGCTACTACCATTTGAATGGTTGAACAGTTTGGATTTGCTATAATACCTTTATGGAGTTTTACATCTTCTGGGTTTACCTCTGGAACAACCAATGGTACATCAGGATCCATCCTAAAAGCTGAGCTGTTGTCTATAACAACAGCACCTTTACTTGCAGCTATTGGAGCCCATTTTTTACTTCTTTCTCCACCTGCAGAAAATAATGCTATATCAACACCTTCAAAAGCTTCTTCACTTACAGCCTCAACTTTATATTTAACTCCATAGTATTCTATTTCTTTACCAGCAGACCTTTCTGATGCAAGAAATTTTATTTCGTTTATAGGAAAATTCCTCTCTTCTAAAACCTTAATCATAGTTTGCCCAACAGCACCAGTAGCACCTAATATAGCCACATTATAAGATTTCATTCAAACAAAACCTCCAAAAATTTCTTAAAATATATTATATATCTTTTACTCAAATAGAAACTGATCCTTACTATAATTTTTTGATTCATATAAAAGTCCATTTAACCTTTGTATAATATCATCAGATTTCTCATCACTTTCTCTTACAACAGTACCACATCCTTTAGCTTCTAAATTAATAAATTCTTTATCTAATTTCATCTCTGAATTAGAAACCCTTTCAACTATTCGTTTAAGTTTTATAGGGTTATTCCCCTCGTAAATAACACTTACTGTGAAATTATCTAATATAGCTAATATGTAATCTTTTCCTATGCTGTTTTTAATGGTAGTAATGATTTTTGAAAAGGTTTTGTTGTAGTTGTGATAACCATAATCTCTAATTATATTTTCTAAAGTAGGTATATAGATATATCCAACTACGAAATAATTTTTAGTTCTTTTAAACTCTTTTATCTTAAAAGATATCTCAAATTCAAACTCTTTCCTGTTAATAACTCCATTGTCATCTCCATATTTTTCATTGCTGCACGAATTTAAAGCCTTGAGTTCTAAATAATTATGTTTTAGCTCTTCTGAAATACTTTTTGTTTTATTTAAAAAATTTGTTACATTGATATTTAATTCTTTAGGTATATCTATGTTATATAGAAATTTTTTTATATCTTTTTTGAAAGATTCTAAATCTTTAATGTAATAAAGAAGTTCTGCATTTAAAATAGCAACAATCTTGCTTAAATTTTTATCTATTAAATGTGGATTTTTTTCTTGATTTAATAAAAATTTTTCTCTAAGTTGGAAAAATTCATCAGTTCCTACTTTTATATTTAAATCATGGGCTATTTTTAATATTTTAAACGTTTGCACTATCTCATCGATATTATTATTATTCACAATATTGACAGCATCTCTGAATATTTGAACTAAGAGCTCTTGGTCTTCTTTATAATTTATAGTTGAATCCACTATTTTATTCAATAAATTTTGCTTAAAATACCATCCTTGGAAAGTATCAGCTCCATTTTGAGTTAAAAAATTTATTTCTTCTTGAGTCTCAACTTTTTCAAATATAACAGAGACATCATTTTTTTTACAAAATCTTAAAAGCTCTAAAGATAAATCAGGTAAGTTTTTCCATAAAATTCTATCTATTTTTACACTGTCTAATATATCTTTAAAGAAAAGTAACCTATCTATGTTTGAAGAGGATGTTCCAAAATCATCTAAAGAAATTTTTATATTTAATCTTCTTAAGTTTTCAATTATTTTTTCTGATTCTGAAATACTTATAGAATTTTCAAGAAGCTCTAAGATAATTTTTTCTTTATATTCGTTTTTTATCTTACTTAATAGATCAAAAATTTTATCTTTATACTTTATAAGTGTTTTCCCATTTAAATTAAGATGATATTTCAAATTTTCTTTACTAATAACATCTAAAACTAAATTAAGGTTTATTTTAAAAACATTAAAATCAATATCTTCATTTACTATAAGTTGTGGAAAATCTGCTAGGACTTCATATCCTTCAATAATAAATTTTTTATCTCTGTATTTAACTATAGGTTCTCTTCTCATTTTTTACTTCCTCAATATATTATATTTTTATATGTATGCAAATATATAATATTTTATAACAAATTAATTTATTTATGTGTCACATATAGATACAGATAAGAGAAGATCTTAAAGATTTTAAAACTTCAGTAAGTTCAGAACTTTCTAGCTTTAGGCTTGCTATAGAATTGATAGATGAAAAAATGCTATCAATAGAAAGTAGACAAACAAATATTGAAAATGAGCTAAGGGATATAAGAAAATCTATTGAGTATGTCAATAAGCATATAGATGATACAAACAAGCATATAGATGATACAAATTTACGTATAGAGAAAATAAAAGATGATCTGATTAGACATATAGATGAAACAAGATCTGAACTAAAAAATGAAATAATGAAAAACACAGAAAGGATTGATCAAATTAATATGAGAATTGACAATCTTTCAATGAGAACATCTCAAGTAGAACAAGAACGAAAAGAAGCATTATTAAATAAAGATATAATACATGATATACTGATTAGACTTAGGACATTAGAAGCTAAAGT
>JBBIPN010000025.1:0-16445 GCA_037442825.1 Sulfurihydrogenibium sp.
CAAAGATTGATAAGAAAAGTTTGCCATGGGTGTAAACAAAAAGTAGAAGTAGATATAAATTATCTTGCTAATATACTAAATATAGAGATAGATACAATAAAGAAATATGTAAACAGTGATAAAGTAGAAATAATAAAAAGCACAGAAAGTACAGGATGTAATAGTTGCAATGGTACAGGCTACTTAGGAAGATCTGTTATTGCAGAAATTTTTATTATAGATGAAGAAATAGCAGAAGCTATAAGTGAAAATAAAGGATTAACAACTATTAAAAGTTTAGCAAAAGAAAAAGGTATGAAAACAATAAAAGAGATAGGATTATTAAAAGTATTAAAACATGAAACAACGCCTGAAGAAATATATAGAGTTTTAGGATAATGGCTACTTATATAATAGAAGCTTTAAAACCAGATGGAACAGTTGTAAAAAAAATTATTGAATTAGAAAATGAAAATGAAATTTCAAATTTACTAACATCAGAAGGTCTTATTCTTTTAAATTACAAAAAAACATCGTCTATATTAAATGTTTTTAAATCGTTTAGAAAGAAAAAGGTAAAGCCTGTTTATACTATAGAATTTTTAGAAAACTTTCATTTGGTAATAAAATCAGGTGTACCTTTAAGTACAGGAATAAGAGACTTAGCAGAAGATGTAGAGAATAAAACACTTAAACAGATTTTAACAGATATATACAATCGTATAAACACAGGTGAAAGTTTATATAAAGCATTTTCTAATTATAAAAGCATTTTTTCAGATGTTATATTAACTTTAATCAAAATCGGAGAAGAAACAGGTAACTTAGAAAAAGTATTAAAAGATGCTGCAAACTATTTAAAAAGAATAGAAGATTTAAAAGCAAAAACGAAACAAGCTCTGATCTACCCAGCATTTACATTTTTTGCTGTTTTTGGAGCTATGACTTTTTGGATGGTATATGTTTTACCAAAGATGATAGAGGCATTTCAAAACTTTAATATAGAATTACCAATAACAACCAAAATTTTAATAGCAATGTCAAACTTTACAAAAAGTTATATACTTCATATAGTCTTTTTATTAATATCAGCATTTATAATTTTGAAAATACTAAGAAAAACCAACAAAAAAGTTAAATTTTATACAGATAAAATTATATTGAGATTACCTATTTTAGGTTTGGTCATAACTTATTTTAACTATGCTTTCATCTCTGAGTACCTTAGACTTATGATAAGCTCAGGAGTTAGTATATCTAGAGCTTTAGAAATATTAGGAGAATCTTTAGGTAATGAAGTTTTTAAAAATGCAGCAATAAAATCAAGAGAAAACTTAATATCTGGTGAAGGAATATCTGAATCTTTTAAGAAACAAGGACTATTTTCATCGATGATAATTAGAATGCTAAATATTGGGGAAAACACTGGTAGACTTGAAGAGCAGCTTGAATATATATCAAACTTTTACTATGATAAAGTCGATTATATATCACAAAATATAGCAAAAATGATAGAACCTTTACTAATATCAATTTTAGGAATATTTATGCTAATTATTATTTTAGGATTAATAGGTCCTATATACGATTTAATATCTACTGTGAATAAAACTTAAATATTGATTTTTAAAATTTTTATAATAAAATTATTTTTATAAGTTAAAAAACCACTTTAAGGTGATAGCCATGAAACATAAAAATGGGTTTTCTTTACTTGAAGTTGCAATTATACTTATTATAATAGGTGTTCTTTTAGCTGGAGGATTAACTCTTTTTAATATTCTTATAAAGAAGCAGCAACACCAAAAACTTGAAGAAAAGGTTAATGCTGTATATGAAGCTATTATTGGGTATGTTGCAGCTTATAAGAGATTCCCAGCATTATCTGACCTTGGTATAGATACTAAAGACTATGGTAGCATAGATCTAGTATATAAATCTGCTACAACTACAAATATATGTAAAGATCCAGTAAGTGGTTTATTAACCATAACAGATAATAGAAACGCTACCAGTAGTAATAGGGTAGCATTCATTGTATTTTCAAGGGGAGACAATAGATGTAATCAAACTGGTGATCCAAGTGGTACAAGTTTTACAATTGAAAATCCACAAAACAATGTAGTATGTTTAGATAATACCCCAGGCAGTTCTTTACCCTATGAAGATATTGTTAAATACATAACAATAGATGATTTAAGAAATGCGGTATGTGGTAGTTTTAGTATTACAACCAATTCATTACCTGAAGGAGTAATGTATCAAAATTACAGTGCTACTATAGAAGTAACATATGGTATCATGCCTATAACATTTTCTATAGAGTCTGGTAGTTTACCTTCAGGATTATCAATGAATTCTTCTGGTAATATTTCAGGAATACCAATACAAAGTGGCACCTTCAACTTTACTGTAAGGGCAATAGATAGTATAAATAATGTAACTACAAAAACATTATCACTCACAATCCAACCAAACAAACCAAAGATAACTACTGAATACTTACCTTATGGACAGGTAAACCAACCTTACTGTGCAGCTATTACCGTTAGTGGTGGAAAACCACCATATAGTTATACATCTTCATCCTTACCATCTGGATTAAGCTTTCAAACTAACTGTTCAGGTAGTTGTAATCCTGGTGGTCCTTGTATATATGGGACACCAACTGTAAGTGGTGGATTCCCAGTAACTATAACCGTTACAGATAACAATACAACTTATCCACAAAGTGACTCTAAAACATTAACATTAACAATAAATCCAGAAATTTCTGGTGGTGGCAGTGGTGGAGGGGGAGGAGGTGGTGGAGGAAGTGGTGGTGGTGGTAGTACACCAGCAACATGTACTCTAAGAGTTACAAACAATCCGATGCCGAATAATACAAGACCAAATTTAGAAATAACTATTTCAAATGGTCCTACTAACGTTTCATTTAGCCCTTCTACAGGTACTTGTGGTCCAATAACAAATGCAAATGGAATACTTTCCTGCCAACCTGACCCTATCACAAGAAATAATACGTATACAGCAAATTTAAGTAGTGGTAATAACTGCTCAGCGAAAGCATGTGTTATAAGGTATAGGGGATATAGAGTTTACAACGGAACAGGTTCTAGGAGAGATTTTAGAAGGCCGAATGGTGCATGTGTACGTATCAATAATGGCAGTGAGATTACCACAAGTACTATTCGATTAACTGTATCAAGTGGCCCAGTTATTATGTACGATTCAAATAATAGATCATGTACAGGAGAGTTGGGAAGAGTAGACTTTTCATGGGCAGTATGTACTGATGATGATGCAGATAGTACTATAAAATTCAATGCAGATGGAACTACTTCAGATAGATAAATATCAATTCCTATACTTTTCTTTTTCTATGGGGAGACTTTCGTCGTTTCCCCATTTATACCAGCTTCTTGTATAAATTTTTAAATTTCTTGCAAATAATATAGAGATATAAAGACAAAAGAAGATCTATTTCCTATAGTGCAATAAAGAATTATCTTTTTATTTAGATCTATGTTAAGTTTTTTCATATCTTCTGATAGTTTTTCATAAGGTTTATATATAGATTCTTTACCTTTAAACAATCTCAAATATACAAATATAACTTTATTATGGTTTTCTACATGTTTTAAAACTTCTTCTTTTGTTGCTATTATGTTATATCGTGTAAGGTAAAAACCACATATAACTTACTTTATTTGGAAGGTTGCCATTATAGTAAATGATTGTCCTACCATTGTTTGATATACCTTTCTCTGAAAAAAGTTTTTCAGCAGTTTTTGGACAAAGAGGTAGATAATTACATTTTACTTTTCATTATTCTTTATAGCTATATCTTGAACAGTTAAAACATCTATCATCAAAAACAATAGAATGTATACCATTTTTCACTACAAAATAATCTTTTTTAATAAAAATTAAATATTAAAATTAACCATTTAAATGATTTGAATCAGATTTAAAAGTTTTGAAATAAAAGAGTAATAAGATTAAAATTATTAGCTAAAAAATAAGGAGTTTGATTTTTGAAAATGGAAAATTTTGAACATTATATGAAAATAGCTTTAAATCTTGCAAAAGAAAGGAAAGGATTTACACATCCTAATCCTACAGTAGGAGCTGTTATTGTTAAAGATAACCAGATTATAGGAAAAGGTTATCATTATAAAGCTGGTTATCTACATGCAGAAAGGGAAGCTATAAAAGATGCTAAAGAAAAGGGTTATGATTTAAAAGATTCTACAATATTTGTAACATTAGAACCATGTTGTCATTATGGAAAAACTCCACCATGTACTAATGCAATTATAGAAGAAGGTATCTCAAAAGTAGTCATTGGCTGTTTAGATGAAAACCCATTAGTAAGAGGTAAAGGAGTAGAGATATTAAAATCACATGGTATAGAAGTTATAACCGGTGTTTTAGAGAAAGAATGTAAAAAGATTAATGAAGACTTTTTTATATATATTTCAAAAAAAAGACCTTTTATTCATATAAAAGTAGCACAAACGTTAGACGGAAAAATAGCTACAAAAATAGGAGATTCTAAATGGATAACAAATGAAAAATCACGACAGTTTGCTCATATATTAAGAAATGAAGCTACAGCAATATTAGTTGGTACAAATACAGTTTTAAAAGATAATCCGGTTCTAACAGTAAGAAATATTTCTACAGAAAAACAACCTACAAGAGTAGTTATAGACAGAGATTTAAAAATACCTATAAACTATAACGTTTTTAACTCTGATGCAAAAACGATAGTAATAACGTCTGAAAATGTCGGCCAACAAAGATTAAATATATTTGAAGAAAAAGAAAATATAGAGATAGTAAAACTTTCAACAGTTAAAAATAGATTTAAAGTTGAAGATATTTTAAAAGTTTTATATGAAAAAAATATTGTTCATTTACTTGTAGAAGGAGGAAAAGATACTATCTCTGAATTTTTAAAAATGAAGATTGTAGATAAAATATCATTATTTATAGCTCCAAAAATTATTGGTGAAGACGGTCTATCTTCAATAGGTAGTTTAGACATAGAAAATGTAAAAGATAGTTTAAAACTAAAGATAGAAGACTTTAAGATTTTTGATGGCGATTTTTATTTTGAGTGTTACTTGCAAGAATAATTGAAAGTTTTATAGCTTCTATAAGTGAGGAAGGGTCAGCAATATTTTTACCTGCTATATCATAAGCTGTCCCATGGTCTGGTGAAGTTCTTATAAATGGTAGTCCTAATGTTATATTTATAGCTTTTCTAAAACATAGCATCTTTAACGGTATTAACCCTTGATCATGATACATTGCAATATATACATCATAATTTTTATAGTTGTTGAAAGCTGTATCTGGTGATAAAGGTCCTATTACGTTTATACCTTCTTCTTTTAGTTTGTTTAAAGCTGGTTTTATTATTTTCTCTTCTTCATTTCCTATATTTCCATTGTCAGAAGCATGAGGATTTAATCCTAATACAGCTATTTTTGGATTTGAAATACTAAATTTTTCTCCCAACTCTTTAACTAAAAGTTTTATTTTTTTTAATATCTTTTCTTGGGTAATACTTTTTGGTACATTTTTTATTGGTATATGTGTTGTTATTAATGCGACTTTCATTTTTTTACACATTAAGACCATTACATAATCTTTTGTATTTGATATATCTGCTAAATAATCTGTATGTCCTGCATAGGGAAAACCACTTTCCATAATCCACTGTTTTGAAATGGGAAGTGTAACTAAAGCATCTAATTTTTTATCTATTATGTCTTTTACTGCATTTTCTAAAAAAATGATAGATGCTTTTCCACTTTCTACTGATGGTTTACCAAACTTAAAATCTTTATTAGATAAATTTATAAAATAGATACCTGCCCTTTTTGCATCTTCAACGTTATAAATTTTTCTATATTCTATATCTATACTTGTTAAATCTTTTGAATTATTTAATGTTTTCTCACAACCGTATATAATGTAAGAAACATTTTTTTTAGGAATTTTTTTTAATGCTTTTATAAGTATCTCACCATTGATACCTGTAGGGTCTCCTAAGGATATACCTACCTTTACCAAACAACCACCTTATTTGCTTTTTCTATAATATTTAAAATATCTTCATAATCCAAAAGTTTATTTTCTTTAATTTTAATATTCCTTGCAACTACATCTTCTTTACAAGCATACCAGTTTGATGTTGAAGGTTGTCTAATTACACCATCTTGTATAAGTATAAGAATATCATTTTCTTCTATCAGGTCAAGAATTGGAAAATCTGCAGGTTTTTTTATTAGAAATACAGTATTTACCATGTTATAACAACCTCAGCAGATTTTATAATATCACAAACTTCATCTTTTGTTTTAATATGTATATCAACAGGTAATTCTTTTAACTTGTTTATTCCTCTCTCACTTAATGATTCTTTCTCTACAATTATTTTAGCGTTTAACATTCCCAAAGCTTCTAAAGATTTGTCTGATGATGGTACCCCTATCATTTGAGGTTTCCAATCTGTAAGGGTAAATACTCCATCCTTTACAAAAATAACATTTACGTTATGATCCATAGCCATTCCAACAGCTTGTCTTAAAGCTTCAAATGTTTTCCATCCAAATGGATTTGATTTTATTAAAGTAACTACATTTTTTTTCACTTTATCACCTATCTAAGATAGATTTATTACTTTATCACTTTCTGAAATCAATTTAGACAATCCATACATACTACTACTTTCTGCAAATGTTATATTTTCTATTTTTCTTTGGTTTGCATTGTGGGCACAGTAATGGATTTTAACACCTTCTTCTGATAACTTTTTTACTTCATCGTGCAAAAGACAGTAAACACCGTTTGCCATAAAAAATACAGAGACTTTATCATTTCTTTTTATACCAGCTCTTGCAAACTTTAGCATTGTATTAAAATCAAAAGAGTATGGATTACTTGCCATTATAATAAGTAGTTTCATCTTACTTTCCTTACTATTACTTCCCAAAGATTATCACCTATTTGGTTTACAGATATAACCTCTTGCCCTTCCATCTGCATACTTTTTGGAACATTCTCTACAGAAGGTTTATAATCTATTATCACTTTTAAAACTTCTCCTTTTTCCATCTGCTCAATTATAAGCTTACTTTTTACAAATGTAAATGGGCAAACTTCTCCTCTTAAATCAAGCTCTCTGTTTATCTCCATTTTTTTACCTCAAAAATGTATTTCACAAGCTTGGTCATACTCTATAAGATCTTTAATGGTTGGGTTTTCACCACAAAGATTACATTTTTTATCTTTTCTCAATTTAACAGTTCTAAACTCTGTTTTTAAAGCATCAAATACTAAAAGCTTACCAATAAGAGGTTCACCTATTTCAAGTATAAGTTTTAACGCCTCATTTGCTTGTAAGGTACCCATAATACCACCTACTACACCAAGTAAACCAGCTTCTTGACAACTTGGTACAAGTCCTGGAGGTGGTGGTTCTGGAAATAGACATCTATAACATGGAGATATTTCTTTATTTTTATAATCAAAGGTTGTAAGTTGTCCTTCAAATCTTAATATTGCTGCAGATACTAAAGGTTTCCCAAGCATATAACATGCATCGTTAACTAAAAATCTTGTAGGAAAGTTATCTGAGCCATCTAAAACAATATCAAAATCTTTTATTATATCTAAAACATTTGATTTATCTATCTTTTGATTATATGTAATAACATTTACATCTGGATTCAAAGATTCAACGGTCATTTTAGCAGATTCAACTTTTGGTATTCCTACCCTTGAAGTATTATGTAAAATCTGTCTCTGTAAGTTTGAAAAGTCAACTACGTCAAAATCTACAATTCCAATGGTACCTACACCAGCAGCAGCTAAGTAGTAAATTGAAGGAGAACCAAGACCACCAGCACCTATAACCAATACTTTTGATTCGAGAAGTTTTTTCTGTCCTATTCCACCAACTTCAGGTAAAATTATATGCCTACTGTATCTTTTAATCTGCTCTTCTGTAAATTGAAAACTCATATACTTCACCTCGTTTAAATTATATAAAATATGCTAAAATAATTTTAGCATAAATACGAGGAAATTTTATGATTAGTGTAGGTAATCTTAAAACATTTGGTTTAATTGATATATTCCAAGTTATTAGGGAAAATAGAAAAGATTGTATTCTTACAGTAGAAAACAATGGTTCAGTTTATGCAATTTACTTCTATAAAGGAAATCCAATATATGTAAGGAAAGTTAAAAGAAGTTTTTTTATCTATATGGATATAGATTTTGAATCTGCTCTGAAAAGGGATAAAATATCAAAATATGACTTATTTAATGTTTTAGCTACACGATTACCAATGATTTTAAAATTAAAGGAAGGAAAATTTTCCATAACATCTGGTTTTATAAAATATCCAAGTGATATTCAAACAGTTGTAGAAATAGAAAGACTTATTATCCTCTTATCAAGAAATTTAATGCCTAAGGAAGTAGATAGAAAAATCACAGATTTAGATATCATCTTTGAAAAAACGGAAGAATCAGAAAATATAGATAAATTTGGTTTAAACAATAGAGAAAAAGAAATTTTAAATCTAATCGATGGTAAAAATAAAGTTAGTGGTATTATAACAAAGATACATTTTGATATGATTTTAAGAGAATATAATACTACAGATTTGTCTGATGAAAATATATTACAAAAGCTGTATAGTGAGAGTGAACTTCATGTTAAAAGAGCTTTATACGGATTTCTAGCAAGTGGATTGATTAGAAAGCAAAAAACCTTAAAGAAATCAGAAAATATTTTTGAAAAGATGTTAAGTTACTTAGAAACAAAACCTTTAATAGATACTATTAAAGAAAAAGTATAGAGGTGAAGTTATGACATTAAGTTATACTGAAAGTATAGCAAAAAAAGCAAAACAAACTACAAGAGCACTTTCTTCTCTTACAACAAAAGTAAAAAATGATGCATTGTTAAGAACTGCAGAACTTTTAATAGAAAGAAAAGAAGAGATATTAAGAGAAAATAGAAAAGATTTAGAATTAGCTGAAAAGAAAGGTTATTCAAAAGCTTTACTTGACAGGTTGGCCCTTGATGATAAAAGAATAAATCAGATGGTTCAAGTGTTAAAAGATGTTGCAGCATTGCCAGATCCAGTAGGTGAAATTATAAATATGTGGACAAGGCCAAATGGATTAAAAGTTGGTCAGATGAGAGTACCTCTTGGTGTTATCCTTATTATATATGAGGCAAGACCAAACGTAACAATAGAAGCTGCATCTTTATGTATGAAATCATCAAATGCTGTTATCTTAAAAGGTGGTAGTGAAACAATCAATTCAAATAGAATTTTAGTAGACATTATAAAACAAGCTTGCAGAGAAACGTGTTTTCCAGAGGATGCAGTTCAGTTTGTAGATACTACAGATAGAGAAGTTGTAAATCAACTTTTACAGCTTGAAGGACTTATAGACGTTGCTATTCCAAGAGGTGGTGAAAGTCTAATAAGAGCAGTTGCAGAAAATGCTAAAATACCAGTTATAAAACATTACAAAGGTGTATGTAATCTTTATATCGATAATGAAGCAGATTTGGAAAAAGCTTTAAATATAGCCTACAATGCAAAAGTTCAAAGACCTTCAGTATGTAATGCTATAGAAAACCTTGTTGTTCATAAAGATATAGCAGATAAATTTTTACCAGAAATTGCATACTACTATGGAAAAGCTGGTGTAGAGATGAGATGTGATGATTATAGTTATAACCTCTTGATAAATCATCCTAAAGCAAAAGATACAGAAATCGTAGAAGTAAAAGAAGAAGATTACTATGAAGAATTTTTAGATTTAATAATAGCAGTTAAAGTAGTTGAAAATATTGATGAAGCTATAGATTTTATAGAAAAGTATGGTTCTCATCACTCAGATGCAATTGTAACGGAAAACTATACAAAAGGAATGAAATTTATACAGGAAGTAGATAGTGCAGCTGTGTATATAAATGCATCAACAAGATTTACAGATGGAAATGAGTTTGGTCTTGGTGCGGAGATGGGAATATCAACAGATAAGATACATGCAAGGGGACCAATGGCATTAAAAGAACTTACGATACCTAAATTTATCGTATTTGGAGACGGTCAACTTAGAGAAAATGTTGGTATACCAAAAGATGAAAAGATAGAGATAAACAAAGAAGCTTGTGAATTAAAATGAAAACAATTACAGAATTTTTAAAAGCAAAACACGAAAAAAGAAAAATTACAGTAATATCTACCTATGACTATTGGACTGCTAAACTATGTGAAGAAGCTGCTATAGATGCCATATTGGTCGGTGATTCACTTTCTATGGTCGTTCAAGGTAACGACTCTACTTTACCTGTTACATTAGAAGAGATGATATACCATACTAAAGCAGTTAAAAAAGGTGCTCCAAACACTTTTGTTATAACTGATATGCCATTTTTAACCTACCATACATCTCTGGAAGAAACAGTCAGAAACTGTGGAAAAGTTTTAAAGGAGTCTAAAGCTAATGCTGTAAAGTTGGAAGGTGGAGAGCAGATAGCAGATACTATCTATAAATTAACATCCTTAGGAATACCTGTTATGGGACATTTAGGATTAACACCACAGTATATAAATATAATAGGTGGCTACAAAGTTCAAGGAAAAACAGAAGATAGTAGAGAAAAAATAAAAAAAGATGCTAAGATACTTCAAGAAGCTGGCTGTTTTTCTATAGTACTTGAAGCTGTTCCATCAAATTTAGCTAAAGAAATTTCTGAAAGTTTAAATATACCTACCATAGGTATAGGTGCTGGCAAGTATACAGATGGGCAGGTTTTAGTTTTCCATGACCTTATAGGTATCCTTGAAAAAACACCTAAATTTGTAAAGAGATACTTAGAAGCTGGAAAACTTATAAAAGATGCTTTATCTACATTTAACAATGAGGTAAAGAATGGGCATTTTCCCTCAGACGAATATCAATATTAGCAACTCTCTAAATGATGTAATAGATATTATTAAAAATGGTGGTTTAGTAGTTGCTAGAACCGATACAATCTACGGAATTATTGGAAATGCTTTAAATAAAGAAACTGTTGAAAAAATATACCAAATAAAAGGAAGAGAAGAAGATAAACCATTTATTATTTTAATTCCATCAAGTAAGATGTTAGAAATATTCAATGTTAGAGAAAATCAAACAGCAGAAAAATTACTAAATTTAAAAGGTATAACAGTTATATTTGATATAGAAGATCAAGAAGGTAAATGGTATTACTTACATAGAGGAATAAAAAGTTTAGCTTTTAGAATACCAGATGATATAGTATTTTTGAAATTTTTAGAAAATTTAAATTTACCAGTTGTTGCTCCCAGTGCTAATCCATCTGGACTACAACCAGCAGAAGATATAAATCAAGCTATTGAATATTTTTACGATAAGATAAATTTATATGTTGATAGTGGGAAAGTTGTTGAAAATATTCCTTCTACAGTTGTAAAAGTCGAAAATGGAAAGATAAAAATATTAAGAAAAGGAAAAAAAGAGTTGTTTAATGGAAATAAAAACACATAAAAGTATTGATGAAATGCTATCTGGTAAAGTTGTAGATTTGAAAGAAGGTGAATCTGCAACAGTAGTATTACAGGCAAATGATAAGATGATAGCAGATAAAAAAGGGCTTATACATGGTGGTTTTATATTTTCAGCAGCAGATTACTGTGCTATGGTTACAGTAAACCATCCAAACGTCGTTCTTGCCTCTGCTGAAGTCAAATTTTTACAACCTTTTAAAATATACGACGTTGGTATATTTAAAAGTAAAGTGTTGGATACAAAAGGAAGATGGACCACTATATTAGTAGAAGGTTTTAAAGGAGAAGAAAAGTTTTTTGAAGGAACATTTAGATGTTATACCTCTGAAAAACATGTTTTAGAAAAATGAAATATTTCAGTTTAAAAATGAGAGCATCTTTAGAAGATAAACATATTTCAGGTGCAGAAAGGATTGTAGAAGAAGAAAATTTAGAAAAAACCGTATTAGAGCTTTTAAATAGACCTAATATATATGATTTTTTAAACATAAAAGTTGAAAGACTAAAAGAGATTGAGTATCTAGAAAAATCCTTAGATATAAAAAGTTATACATTTAATGATTATATAGAAGCTAACGATTTTGCTATCTCTTTACTGGAAAGTATTGGAATACAAAAGGAAATTTCTAAAAAGTACATATGGTTATTACACGATGTAACTGGCGAGTATGGAAACAATATGAGAGGAGCAATGATAGTCAATTTAAATGGTGATAGATTAGAATTAGATAAATCAAGGGGAGTAAGAACTACAAACGTTGATTTTTTAAACAGAAAAGATATAGAAAAAAGATTATTAGAAAAAGGCTACTCTTTAAGGACAGTAGATGCTTTAGCTTTAGCTACAAAAAATTTAAACCATCCAGATATAGTTGCAGAATACTGTATATCAGATCAATCAGATTACACTACTGGCTATGTAGCTACAAAAGGTTTATACAATAGAATTTTTCCACTAAAAAAATATGGTAATAAAAAAGGTGGTAGAATATACTTTGTAAAAAATAACGTAAATATTGCCCAGCTTTACGACTATTTACAAAATAAAAGTTTATTAATTAAAGATTTAGGGAAGATAGGATGAAATATATATTCATACATGGATGGGGTTTTAGTAAAGAGATATTCAAAGATTACTTTTATATAGATAACAGCGATTTTTTAGATTTACCATTTCATGGAGAGATGTCAGATTTTGAAGATAAAAATATATTAGAAAATTATGTAAATTACGTATCATCTAAAATACATAAAGATACCACATTAATAGGTTGGTCATTGGGAGCTACTGTAAGTTTACTTACAACACTTAAAAATGAAAATGTAAAAAAATTAGTTTTGATAGGTTTTAGTCCAAAATTTAACGATGAAAAACTTGGCAGTAGTCCAGTTTACATAAAAGCATTTTTAAATAATTTAAATAGAGATTTTTCCTCTACCCTTTCTAATTTTAGAAAAGTTGCTATAGATAAAGAGATAAAAAACATACCAAAACCAAAAGAAGGATCAAAATCATTACTTAAAGAATTTATAAACCTTGATTTAACAGACACATTAACTAAAATAAATATTCCAACTATAATATTACACGGAATAAACGATAAAATAGTAAACAAAGAAGCAGCATTTTTTAGCCATAAAAAAATTAAAGATAGTCAGCTTTTTTTATTAGATTCCCATCACGGACCATTTTTAGAAAGGGATATTTTTGAATTCATTAATGAATAAAAACCGTATAATTCTGTCATTTTCAAGGTCGGCTTTTTATTATGAAAAAAATGCAGATATACAAAAACAGACAGCTTTAGATTTGTCTAATTTTGCAAAAAATATTGATGGTTTAGGTATAGACCTTGGTTGTGGGACAGGATTTTTATCTGATATCCTAAAGAAAAATATTATAGGTGTAGATATATCAAAAAATATGATAGAAATTTACAAGCAGAAAAATAATCTTGCTACTGTTTGCGATATAGAAAATTTACCTTTTAAAGACAACTCTTTTGATTTTGCTATTTCTAATTTTAGTTTACATTGGACAGATTTAAATAAATCTATCAGAGAGATTCATAGAGTTTTAAAAAAAGATAGTAAACTTTATTTTTGCATGCCTGTAGAAGGAAGTTTAAATATAGTTAAAAAAGTTTTAGGTTATGATAATTTTAACTTTTTAGATGAATATTCAGTATTAGAAATTACAAGAAAGTATCTTAAGATAGAAAATTATTTTTCTAAAGACTATATCAAAACATTTAATAGTGGTATTGAGTTTTTAAATCATCTTCATTATACTGGTTCTGCTATAGGAAAGGAAGGTTTAACCTTTGGAGAGAAAAAAAGAATCTATGAGAAGTTTAAAGGTTTAAAGGGAAATATTAAGCTTAATTTTAAAGTTATGTTTGTACGTGGAAAGAAATAAATCTCTTTTTATCCTTTTTAATAAAAAAATAAAACACTATTTTATTTTTGGTATAATAATAAAAAACTCGATACCTAAAGGTAAATATAATTGGAATATATTTATATTGATGAAGAGTTAAAAAGTAAAATAGATAAGTTATTAAAAACTTTCTTTACAGAAGACCAGGTGATTATTCAATCATTACATCTAATATATTCAAAGTATAGAGATATCACTTTAGAACATTTAGAAGAGTTGTCAAACTACTTAAATGTACCTTTAAATAAAATTGAAGGTATCGTTTCTTTTTATGATATGTTTAGAGTTAAAAGAAATGCAAAACACCATATTAGAGTATGTAAAAATCTACCTTGTCATATAATGGGATGTAAAAAACTTATTGATATAATAGAAAAGCTTACTGGAGAAGTTAGAAATGAAGAAAGTAAAAATGGTTTGTTTTATATAGAAACAGTAGAATGTATAGGAGCTTGTAGTATAGCACCTGCTTTTATGGTAGATGATGATTTATACAATGGAACTAATATAACAGAGGAAGTTTTAGATGAAATCCTATCCAAATATACCTAACTTTTATACGTATAGTGATGTCAACTTACTTTTAAGAAGAGCTAAAGAAAACAGAACAACATCCATAGATGAGTACATAAACACAGGTGGTTATTCTGCTTTAAAAAAAGCATTACAAAAATTTACCCCTGAAGAGATTATAATTTTAGCAGAAGAAAGCACTTTAAGAGGTAGAGGTGGAGCAGGTTTCCCTACAGGTAGAAAATGGAGATTTGCAGTCTCAAATCCTAAACCAAGATATCTAATATGTAATGCAGATGAATCTGAACCAGGAACATTTAAAGATAGAATAATCATAGAGAGAGATCCACATCTATTAATAGAAGGGATGGTAATCTCTGCTTATGCTATAGGTGCAGAATTTGGATTTATATATATAAGAGGCGAATACCCAGCTGGCTACATGATATTAGAAAATGCAATAGAAGAGGCAAGACAAAAAGGGTTTTTAGGTAAAAATATACTTGGAACAGATTTTTCTTTTGATATACTTGTGTATAGAGGAGCTGGAGCTTATATATGTGGAGAAGAAACAGCACTGATAGAAAGTTTAGAAGGGAAAAGAGGACACCCAAGACTAAAACCACCATACCCAGTAGTAGAAGGCTTATTTGGTAAACCAACAGTTGTAAACAATGTAGAAACTCTCGCAAATATTCCTATAATCGTTACCTATGAAAATTATTATATGAATATAGGACCTGCTGGATACTACGGACCTAAACTTTTCCCAATTAGTGGAAAAGTAAACAAACCTGGTGTATACGAAAGTACAATGGATATTACATTAAGAGAGCTTATAGAAAAAGCTGGTGGAATGAAAGACGGCAAAAAATTTAAAGCTGTTTTTTCTGGAGCTTTAGGTGTATACTCTGAAAAAGACCTTGATGTACCTATGGACTATTCACCAAAAGGTTTTGGAGGAACAGGGACTACTATAGTTTTATCAGAAGATGACTGTATTATAGATAGTTTGATAGTGATAGTAGAATTTTTTCACCATGAAAGTTGTGGAAAGTGTACACCTTGTAGAGTTGGTACATATGAACTTCTAAATGTATTAAAAAAGTTTCAAGAAAAAAAAGCTACAATAAAAGATTTAGAATATTTAAAATTTCTTGGTAAAAATATACCTGTTGGTTCTATATGTGGACTTGGTTTTTCAGCACCAAATGCATTAATGGATGCCATTAGAAAATTTGAACATGAATTTATAAAACATATAAATGGAATATGCCCTGCAAAAGTTTGTTTCTAAAATTTAAAAAACTTTACTTTCTTTATTAAATTTTGCTGATTTTCAATAACTTAATAGCTTCTTCTTCTGGTATTGGTTTAGATATTAAATAACTTTCACTCGATTGTAGATAAGTTTTTATAAAAATTTTCCTCTTATTTGGTCATAAACTTTCTTTGCTAAGTAATCAATTATTACATTTCTAAAATCTTCTTCCATAATTATTTTTAAGAATAGCTTTTCATTTTCTTCTCTCCTATTAATGAGAATATCCATAAACATTTTTGTATAATCCAATTTAAAGTTATCAAAATCATTGCTATTTACCTTTGAAATAATCTCCTTATTATTCATGGTATCCTGTTCTAATTGGTCTAATGTTAATCTATCTTTTTCTGTAAAGTCTGTCCCAAACCTTTGATTTAACTCTTCAATAATCGAAGATAACTTTGTTTTTTCTTCCTCATGTATTGTCTTACCGAATGATGTAGGCTGTAATACTGCTTCCCCTTCTTTAAATAAAGATATACTTCCGTCGAATATCTTTTCATTTCTATAATACTCTAGAGCAATTTCATCAGCTAAATCTAGCTTTGAAGAATCTTCTTTTGGT
>JBBIPN010000026.1:0-16340 GCA_037442825.1 Sulfurihydrogenibium sp.
AACATTACTATATAATTCTTAAATCAAAAGCATTAAATTTTTCCACATTCATATATAACTTAAAAAAATTAAAAATCTGACAAAAGAAAAATATTATATTCTTAAATATTATAAGTCTCTAAAATGCTATAATATTATTATGCTGTTAAAAGGTGTAAATATAGATGGATGAGAAAGAATATATTTATAAAACATTTAAGCTATACTTAATTACTTTTTTACTTTTAGTGGTATCTTGCGAACAAAAGAAAGAGAAAGATACCGTTACACTTCTGCAAGATAGGATACAAAACGTTATAAATCAAACACATCCATCTATAGTTACTATACTCTCAAAAAAAGAAAAAAGTAATTTAAGTTTTAAAGATTTTGATGATGAGTCTGTTGGTTCAGGATTTGTAGTTAAAAAAACGCCAAATTATCTTTATATAGCAACTAATACTCATGTAATAGAAAAATACAATAACGTTTATGTAAGGTTTTACAATGATAGAGTAATGAAAGGTGAAATTGTTGGGATAGATGATAAAACTGATATTGCTGTAATAAGAGTAAAACTTTTACATATAAACCATAATATAAAACCTTTAAAGTTTGAAAAAAAGGAAAATATAAAACCTGGTGTATTTGTTTTAGCTGTTGGAAGTCCTTATAACCTTGGACATAGCTATTCATTTGGAATTATTTCAGCGGTTGATAGAGACCTTGGGATAACAGATATTGAAGGGTATATTCAAACAGATGCTGCAATCAATCCAGGTGATTCTGGAGGTCCACTTTTAAATCTTTATGGTAAAGTAGTAGGAATGAACATAGCAACAGTACAAACGGGACAAGGTTTAGGTTTTGCAATACCGACAGAAATTTTAGAAGATATAACAAATCAACTTATAAAATATGGCAAAGTCGTGAGAGGTTGGATAGGATTAAAAGTAGTAGATTTGTCAGAAGAAATAAGAGAAAGAACAAATACAGAGGAAGGAGTTATTGTTTTAAAGATAGAAAAAAATAGTCCTTCTTCAAATACTGGCTTAAGTGTAGGTGATATTATAACAAAAGTAAATGGGATTTCAGTTAAAAACTCACGAGAGTTTAAAAAGATAATCAATATGGTAAAACCAGGAGAGATGATAGAGTTAGAAGTACTAAACATAAAAGGAAAAAAGACGATAACAATAATAGCAGTAGAAAAAAATTAAAGATGGTGGAGTGTGAAGAGATTTAAACACGAAGAGAATGTAGATTACTATTTAAAAAGAATTTATAACATTCCTCTACTATCTGAAGAAGAAGAGAAAGCACTACTGAAAAAAGTTAAAGAAGGAGATAAGGAAGCTTTAAAAAAAATTGTTTTATCCAATCTAAGATTTGTTATAAATATCGCTAAAAGATATACTGGTTATAGTGTTCTTTTTTCTGATCTAATTGCTGCTGGAAATTTAGGACTTATAGAAGCAGCAAAGAAATATGATATATCAAAAAGTGTTAGATTTATATCCTATGCTGTTTGGTGGATAAAACAATCTATATTTAATACTATTAATTTAGAAGGAGAGCTTATAAGAAAACCAAATAAAGTTCAAAATTTTAATTCTAAAATTAATTATGCATACAAAAATTTAAAAGAAAAACTTGATAGAGAACCAGACAGTGAAGAGATTTTTAATTATCTAAAAGAACAAGGTATTAATAACATTGATATCGAAATAATTGAAGACTATCTTACATTTAAAAATATTTTTTTATCATTAGACAGTCCATTAAATGATAGTGATAATGATTTTATACTTGAAGATATTTTATCTATACATGGAACAAAAGATATAGAAGAAGAAATTCATAAAGAAGAAATACAAAAAGCTATTAATAGCTTGATAGAAAGTTTATCTAAAAGAGAACAGCTGATTTTGATACATAGATTTGGGCTACATGGTGAAGAACCTAAGACATTAGAAGAAGTAGGAAAAAGAATAGGAATATCAAGAGAAAGAGTAAGGCAGATAGAAAAAAGATTATTAAAAAAATTAAGAAAAGAAGCAAGAGTAAAAAAGTTAGAAGATTTAATCAGTTAGTTATTGAATTTTTGTTTTTTATATAGTTGATAAACTAAGCCCATCCAAAAGCTAAAAAATCCCCATATTGCAAATGTAGAAAAATTTGATTCAAAAAAACCAGAAATTAGTAAATCAATCCATCCTAAGAATACAGACAAAGAGAAAGATGCTAATAATTTATCTTCTGATTTAATAAATATTCTAAAATACTTAATCATAAAGTATACTGATAAGCTAATAAAAATAAGAAATCCTATAAATCCTTTTTCTGCAAATATTGTTAAATAAACATTATGACAATGTGAAGTATTATCTACAAGGCCTTTTTCATAGTATGTAATTAGATAACCACTAATTTCACCAACTCCATAAATGGGGTTTTTAGAAACTATATCAATACAAGCATTCCAAAAATTTATTCTTAAATCTAAATGAGAATAACCATTATAACTTTCAATAAAACTTTCACCAATTCTATCTTTTACAGAAGGAAGTATGAAATATATAGCTAAAAGTACAAGAAAAAAACCTTTTAAAAGCTTTTTGGATAAATTTTCCTCTGTATATCTTATTAAAAATAATAAAATTATTTCTACGAAAATAAAACTTATCCAGTAAGTTCTACTATAACTAAGTACAAGTCCTACCATTAAAAGTAGAGTAGTTATAATATACTTACTGCTATGAAAAATAGCTAATGTTATAGATATTATTAAAACTAAAGAGATATATCCTGCATATTGTAAATGGTTACCAAAATATCCTATCATATGATCATTTTCAAATAAGTTTCTGACAAAAGGAAAATTAAAATACATTATCAAAATGGCATGAAAAATCACAAATACATTAACTGTAAAAAGTACTTTTAAAAATTTTTCTATATCTAATTTTTCTACATTTAATAAAGATGCAAGACTATAAGGTAGCTTATCAAAAATATTGTCTAATGATTTCAGTGAAAATGTTTTATTTAATATATTTGAAATTATTTCCCAAAAATAGTAAAAAATAAAAAATAAAAAATCTTTTGGAAATTTTTTTAAGCTTTTTTTTATATTTAATAAGAAAACAATAATAAGTATACCTATCATAATGTTTGTTAATGAAATAGATAGTGCAGAAGATATAGCAAAAAGGTAAAGAAAATAAACACTAAATTTGTATCTCATTCATTACCTTTATAAATATATCATTTTCTTCTTTTCTACCTATGGAAACTCTTATACAGTTTTCAAGTTTGGTGAGATGTGACATATTTCTTGTTAAAACACCTTTTTCTATAAGTTTTTTATGTATTAAATTACCATCTTCTACTCTCATTAAGAAAAAGTTTGCATCTGATGGATATACTTTTATTTTGTCTATTTTTGATATTTCTTTCATAACTCTTTCTCTCTCTTCTTTTACTACTTTTATCTGATATTTAATTTCGTCTAAACCTTCTGTTAATACTACTGTACCTATTACTTGTGTAGGATAGGTTATATTAAAAGGTAAACGAGCTTTATTTATCTCTTGAGCTGTTTCTTTTTTTGCTATTAGATATCCAAGTCTAATAGAAGCAAGTCCAATTTTTGACATTGTTCGTAAAACTACAACATTATCGTACTCTAAAGCTTCTTTTATAAAACTCTCTTTATCTGAAAAATGTGTATAAGCTTCATCAATAACTGTAAATATACCACTCTTTATTGTGTATAAAATTAAATCTCTATTAAAGCTATTTCCAGTAGGATTGTTTGGAGAAGCAAAGAAAACAATATCTGGATTTTTTGATAATGCTTTATCTATCTCTTTTTTTGTTAATTGAAAATTTTCATCTAATAAAAATTCTACTTTTGGTCTTCCAACAACATCAGAAGATACTTGATACATTGGAAAAGTAGGTATTGGATACATTACTGAATTTTTAATATTCCCAACAACAGTTATAAGTAAATGAATAAGCTCATCAGAACCATTTCCAAGAACTAAATTTTCTGGAGATATTTTTACACCTTCTAAGTTATATACAAAATTAGATATAACTTCTTTTAACTGTGTTTGATGTGGATCAGGATACCTTTGAAACTCAATTTTAACAATTTCTTTTAATATTTTTTCTTTAAGTTCTTTTGAAATGTCAAAAGGACTTTCATTTGAAGATAGTTTTATTTTACAAGGTGTAGTTTCTGTTTTGTAAGCTTTTAGACCTTTTAATCTTTCTAAGTATCTCATTTATGCTCCTACAGTTTGTTTTTTAGTTTTTTCTTTTAATATTTTCTCAACTTCCAATATTAAAGGTGCAGCTACATATATTGAAGAATAGGTTCCAAAAATAATTCCTATCAGTAAAGCCAACGCAAAATTTTGTAACGATTCTCCACCAAAAAAGTATAAAGCAATCACAGCAAATAAAGCTGTTCCTGACGTTATTACTGTTCTTGCTAAATTTTCGTTTATACTTCTATTTATTAAACTTTCCATATTTTTTCTTCCGCGAACTTTAATATTCTCTCTAATTCTATCAAAAATAATTATAGTATCGTTTAAGGAGTATCCAAGAACTGTTAATATTGCAGCTATAACTGTTAGGTCTATCTCTTTGTTAAGTAATGAAAAAACTCCAAATGTTATAATTGCATCATGAAAAAGTGGAATAATTGCAGCTATAGCAAAAATAGGTTCATATCTATATCCAACAAAGAGTAATATCCCAATCATAACCATAATAATTGAGTAAATACTTGCTTTTGCCATTTCACTCCCAACAAGTGCATCAATAAACTCAACTTTTCTTACTTCGTACTGATATTTTCCATCAAGAGCTTTTTTAACTTTTTCAAGAACAATAGAAGAACTTCCTTTTTTGACAGGTACTCTTATATCAACTTCATTTTTATTTGTTCCTACTTCTTGAATTAAAGCATCATCTAAGCCTACTTCTTTAAGTGATAATCTAATCTGAGATACTTTAATTTGCTGATTAAACTTTATCTGTATTGATGTTCCACCAGTAAAATCAAGTCCAAGGTTAAATCCTTTTGTAAAAAACAGTCCTAAACTCAAAATTAGCAAACTTAAAGAAAATAAATAACCAAGTTTTCTTATTTTTAAAAAATCAATATTTGGTGGTTCTACAAAAAGATTTCTCATTTTCTTCTCCTAAACTGCATATTTAAAGTATTTTTTACCGCCAAGTACTAAATCTAACATCATTTTAGTTAAAAATACTGCTGTAAATAGGTTTATAAATGTACCGATGGATAAAGTAGCTGCAAAACCTTTTAAAGGTGCATTACCAAACTCTAAAAGTGCTATTGCTGCTATTATTACTGTTATATGAGAATCAAAAACAGCATTGAAACCTCTTTTAAAACCTTCTTCTATAGCTACTCTCAATGTTTTTCCATTTCTCAACTCTTCTTTTATTCTCTCAAATATTACCACGTTACCATCTACACCCATACCAATATTTAAAATAATACCTGCTATACCTGGTAACGTTAATGTGATATCAAAAATTAACATTGTAACCCAGAGTAAAAGTAAGTTAAATATCAACGCTATTACAGAAATAAATCCAGCAACAACATATCTTAGTATCATAAATAGACCAACTAAAACAAAAGAAACTATTCCAGCTGTTAATGTTTTGTCTATTGATTCTTTACCAAGGGTAGGACCTATTACTGTTTCTTCAACTATTTCAACAGGTGCAGGTAAAGCTCCTGCCCTTAACACTACAGCTAAATCGTTTGCTTCCTCTGTTGTAAATCTTCCAGTAATCTGCCCTGAAGAGCTTATTCTTGACCTTATAACAGGTGCAGACATAACTTTTCCATCAAGAACTATAGCAAGCCTTTTACCTATCATTTTTTGAGTTGCTTCCCCAAAGATTTCAGCTCCTTCAGATGTAAGTTCAAAGTTTACAGCTGGATTTCCAGATTGATCTGTTGAAACTCTTGCATCTTTTAGCATTGCACCTGTTATTACAGGTTGTTTTTTAACTAAAAACCATTCTTTTATACTTTTAGAATCTACTACTTCTTCTTGTCCTTCTAAAACTTCTAACTCTTCAGCTAAACCATTTGGATAATCTTTTAATAGCTCTTCTTTTGATAAAGCTGAATTTACAACTTCTTTTAACTCAAGTTGGGCAGTTTTACCTATTATTGATTTTGCTCTACTTAGATCTACTACACCTGGTATCTCAACTAAAACTCTATCTTTTCCTTTTTGTGCTATATTTGCTGATAATGTACCAAATTGATCAATCCTATTTCTCAAGGTTTCGACTGCTTGTTTCATAGTTTGAGTCTTTATTCTACTTAGTTCCCAATCTGTAAATTTAACTATGATGTTTCCTTCTCTCTCTTCAAAAACTATCTGAGGAAAATCTTTTTTTAAAATTTGAGAAGCATTATTTGTTTTTGTAGGATCAAGGAGAGATATTAACAATGTCTGATTATCTACTTTATAACTTAAAACTTCTATATTATTTTCTTTAAATTTTTTTTCTATATCCTTCCCTAAATGTAGATATTGATCATTTATAACTTTATCTATATCTACTTTTAAAGTGATGCTTACACCACCTTGTACATCTAAACCTAATTTTGGTTGTTTAGTAAACATTACATAAATTGAACCTACAACTAAAAGAAAAACAATAATTAGCTTTATTTTTATGTCTATTTTCAAATCTTTACTCCTTAGATTTTTTAATATATTTTATCATTTTTGAGAAAATTTCATTAGTGTATAATAAATTATTTAAAATTGGTTTTTAATTGGTGGAGATTTTAAAAGTGAATACAAAAACTCATGAAAAATTATCTATTAGCAATGTTATAAAAGCGTTTGGTACTGTTTTTGGAGATATTGGTACCAGTCCACTTTATACCTTTGCAGTAATAGTTGCCTTTACAAAACCAAACCAAAATGAAATCATAGGTATTGCTTAATAAAGCAATGGATTTAAGTAAATTTATTAAAAACTTCTCTAAAATTTACTCTACAAGATATAAAATAAAAGGTTGTGCTGTATTTTTAGTAAGAAATCCTGAAAGGGTTCCACCTTATATTGTTGAAACAGTTATAAAACATGGAATAGTTTATGAAGATAACATATTTTTATCTTTAGAAAAGGCAGATAAACCTTTTGGTATAGAAAGTTCTTTTGCTAAAGATTTATGTAAAGGTATAAGATATGCAGTTATAAAGTATGGTTATCAAGAAATAGTAAATGTAGAAAAAAAGTTAAGAAATTTAGATATTAATGAAAGATTAGTTTTTTATAGAGTTGATAATGTATACTCTGAAAATTTAATTCGGAAGTTATTTGGTTTAATAAAAAAAATTTTCTCCAACTTTACTGAATTTTATAAATTACCACCCAAAAAAGTTTATGAGGTTGTTGTTAGGATTGAGATATGAAAAATAAAAATATACTTTTAGGCGTTTGTGGATCAATAGCAAGTTATAAAGCTTGTGATATTGTTAGATATTTTCAAAAGAAAGGTTTTAATGTAAAAGTTTGTCTTACTCCTGAAGCAGAAGAATTTGTAGGAAAATTAACATTCCAAGCTTTAACAAATTATGATGTTTTTTCAAGCTGGAAAGATGGTAAAACTGGTTTAGAACATATATATTTAGCCAGATGGGCTGATGTATTTTTAATAGCTCCAGCAACAGCAAATACAATAGCAAAATTAAGATTTGGTATAGCTGATAATTTTCTAACATCTACAGCATTAGCTTATGATAAACCACTTGTTATAGCTCCAGCAATGAATACGAAAATGCTAGAAAATCCAGCAACTATAGAAAATATAAATGTATTAAAAGAAAGAGGAAATATATTTGTATCTCCCTGTGAAGGTGTTTTAGCATGTGGAGAAGAGGGAGTAGGAAAACTTGCAGATATAGATGACATAGATTTAGCTGTAAAGTATGCTTTATACTCAAAAGATTTAAAAGGGAAAAAAGTCCTTATAACAGCAGGGGGAACACGAGAGTTTTTTGACCCTATCAGATTTATATCAAACGCATCTTCAGGTCAAATGGGATATAGTTTAGCAAAAGAATGTTATGGGTTTGGTGCTGATGTTTTAGTAATATCTGCCCCAACGTGTTTAAAACTACCATCTCAGATAAAAAAGATAGATATAGTTTCTGCTCAAGATATGTTTAATGTAATAAAAGATATATATAAAGATTTTGATATTATTATTATGAATGCAGCTGTAGCAGATTTTAAACCAGCTTTTTACAGTAAAGAAAAATTAAAGAAAAATAAAGAGAATCCAGTTGTTGAACTTTCTCCAAATCCTGATATACTGAAATTTTTAGGTGAAAACAAAAGAGAAAATCAAATACTTGTAGGTTTTGCAGCAGAAAGTGAAAACATAATAAAAAATACTACTGAAAAACTTAACAAAAAAAATCTTGATACCATTATAGCAAACCCTGTGAAAGTATTTAATAAAGATGTTTACGAAGGTACGATAATTTTTAAAAACAGCAGCAGAAAAGAGATAAAAGCAAAAAATAAAGAAGATGCTGCATTTGAAATTGTAAAAAGTATTGTTGATTTAATTAGAATGTTTTAATTCTTCTTCGTTTTTTACCGGTATTTGAATATTTTCTTCATTATTTATGATTTTATCGTTTTTAATATTTTGATTAATGCTAAAAATAGCATTTTTTAACAATGAAGCATAAATCTTTACACCTCTTTGATTTAAATGTACTTTATCTTTTACAAATATTTCATCTTTATCCTGACTGTAAGAATACCAATCTATAATCTTTACATTAGGATATTCATTAGCTATTTCACGGTATAAGTTATTTACTTGATTTTGCCAAGGTTTTGGGACTTTAACAGTAACAAAATAAATATCTTTATCTTTTAATTTCTCAATTATATTCACAACATCACTTTTTCTAACATAACCATTGTTACCAAGAGCAATTACTATTTTATTATAATCTTTAAATTTCCCTTCATCTATAAGAGAACGAATTTCTCTAAACTGTCTTCCTACCTTTGCATCTATATAAGAATTAGGTAGATAATCTTTTAAATACGTTGAAGCACTAAGTAAAACAGAGTCTCCTACCAAAAATATATCTCCTTGGACATTTCCTCCTGAAAATTTTTCTGTATTAAAACTTACTGTAGTATCATGAGATTTATTAATTTCGATTTTATTATCTACAACTTCAATTTCCTTTGAAACTAAATGAGATTTATCATCATAAGACACAAGTACAGCATTTTCTTGAGATTGTATATTTTTAGATATATCTTTATTAGCATTGGAAATAGTATATACATTAGCCAAATATCCTATAAAAATACCAACACATATAGAACTTAAAGATAGATTCAAGAATACCCTTAAATTAGCAACATACTCAAAATTCAGTTTTCTAAATGTTTCTTCTATTAGGTAATAATTTACGTTTGATATTAATAGACTTAAAATAACTGCCATAACTACAATTTCTAAATTAGGATTGTTAAATAAGCTGTAAGTAAATGCAAAAATTGGATAGTGCCATAAATAGATCGAATAGCTTTTTTTCCCTAAAATACTTAATATTGAGATAGATTTATTTAGATAATCAGATTTAATAATAGATAAGATTAAAATGTCTGAAACAAAAGAAACAAATAGAAAACCAAAAGAGTACATATAATCATTGTAGTTATTAAGATAAAAATATGATAAGATTAAAATAATAAGAGCAATAGATCCTATAATTCCAAACTTTAAATTATCTTTACTAAATTTATCTTCATTTATTGCCAATAGAGAACCTAACAAGAAAGAAAATATCCTTGTATCACTTCCAAAATATACTCTATCAATATTTTCATAAATGTGATAAATATGAAACATTGCAAAAATAGAGATAAATGTTAATACTGTTATGAATAAATTTATTTCAAACCTTTCTAAAAATTTTGTTAAAATTAAGAAAACTAACCCCCAAAGTATGTAAAATTGCCACTCTATCGAAAGTGACCAAAAATGTAGGTTATAAGATATGTCATTAAACTTCTCAAAATAAGGTATGTAATTAAATATTAACCACCAATTGTATACATTTAATGTCCCAAATATAGCTTCTGAAAGTATTTTATTAAATTTCTCAGGAAAAATATAGTAAAAAACTAATAACTCTATAGAAATCAAATATAATAAAGAAGGTAAAAGTCTTAGTATTCTTGATTTTAAAAATAAAAGATAACTTATAAATACACTTTGATTTTTTCCTTGAATTCTTAGAAGAGATTTTGTTATTAAATATCCTGATAACACAAAAAAGGATTCAACAGCAAGAAAACCACCAGAAAAATAATCTAAGTCTTCTGGATAAAAAACAAGGAAAACATGAAAAACTAAAACAGATAAGACTAATATCCCCCTAAGTCCATCTAATCCAGATATATAACTGTTTTCTTTTTTAACTTCTTCAACCATTATAGTCTATAAACTTTTTAACATACTTATAAATAATAAAAGAATATATATAACTTCCAACTTGTGTTAGATGATAACCATCTTTTCTAAAACATTCAGGAATATCACTCCTATTACATACAACTTCACTTATAGATTTCCAGTCTATTACTTCGATTTGTGGTCTTAATTTCTTTAATATCTCATATGTACCATTTACTTCTTCTTCCCACCATCTTGGAACTTTTGTGTTTATAAAGATAACTTTTTTATTTCTGTTAGATAGATAATCAATAACTTCTAAACCTTCTTCAATATTAAAGACTCCATTTGTTCCAAGAGCAATTACAACTATATCCTTTAAAAGTCCTTGATATTCTAAAACTTTAATTCTTTCCATCGCTTCTTGAAATTTTCTTCCAACTTGTGCGTCTATAACTGCATCTGGAAGGTAGTACTTTATATAATCGCTACTTCCTACTGTTAAACTATCACCTATAATAGTAACTGATATTTTTTCTTGACTTATAGCTTTTTCCCATAAAACTAAATTAACAAATAAAATAAATAAAATTTTTACCATTGAAAAACTATCTCTTACTGATATAATTTTTTAATAATTTTAACAAAATTTAAGGATTGATGATGAGTGAAATTAGATGTGAAAAGTGTAATGATTTAGGTTGGGTTTATGATAAAAATGGTAATGCTATAAGATGTGATTGTATATCAGAAAAAGAAATAGAAAAAGTAAACAAATCTTTAAATATTCCAAGAAAATATTACCATTCTACTTTATCAAACTTTAAACCTATATTACCTTCCCACATTGTTTTAATTGAAAAGATAAAAGAATATATATACTCCAATGACTATAAAGAAGGAAAAGGAATTTTCTTTTATGGAAAACATGGTGTCGGAAAAACACATTTAGCTGTCAGTATATTAAAAGAGTTTTATTTTAAAAGGCACATTACTGGACTGTTTTATGACACAAGAATACTTCTATATGACCTAAAAAGTACATTTGAAGGTAATACATCTACAAGAGAATTACTAAATGAAGTAATAAGGTCTCCTATTCTTGTATTAGATGACCTTGCAAGTGAAAGACTTACAGATTGGGCAAAAGATATACTTCACTATATCATTATCAGTAGATATAACGATAAACTTCCTGTTATAATAACATCTAATTTATCATTAGAAGATGAAGAAGATTTTGTTGTAAGTATAGAAGGAAAATTTGGAAAAGGAATAGCTTCAAGGTTAAGTGAGATATGTACACTTTTACTTATAGAAGGTGAAGACCAAAGAAAAAGTAGTTTTAAAGAATACTGGATAGGAGAAAAAAATGATTAGAAAAGCATTTATAAAGAGAGAGACAAAAGAAACACAGATAGAGTTATCGATAAATTTAGATGGAACAGGAAAATATAATGTAGATACTCAAATAGGATTTTTATCTCATATGCTTGAAAGTTTTTCTTTTCATTCAATGATTGATTTAGAAATAATGGCAACTGGTGATATACATGTAAGTTATCACCATCTTGTTGAGGATGTCGGTATTGTTTTAGGTCAAGCTGTAAAAGAAGCTATTGGTGATAAAAAAGGTATAAAAAGGTTTGGGTACAGTATTATTCCAATGGATGAAGCTTTAGCAATGTGTAGCATAGATTTATCTGGTAGACCACTTTTATTTTATGATGATTTAGGTTTTAGAGGAAAGATTACAAATTTTGACTATGAACTTATGGGTGAGTTTTTTAAAGGTTTTGCACTTTCAGCAGGTATAACTATGCACCTAAAAGCTTTATCAGGTAATAGTTTACACCATATAGCAGAGTGTTTAACAAAAGCTTTTGCTATAGCACTAAAAGAAGCAGTATCGATAGATAATAGAAGATTAGAAATACCATCAACAAAAGGAGCTATTTAGGAGGTAAAAAATGGAAAATAGTTTAAATAGAAAAGCAGAGATTTTAAAACTCCTTAGAGAAAAAGGGGAAATGACTGTAAAAGAGTTGAGTCATATTTTTAATGTTTCAGAAATGACAATATACAGAGATATTAGAGAGTTGGAAAAAGAGGGAGAGCTAAAAAGAAAGCATGGTTCTATAATGATTAATAGTTTCGAAAATAAAGAATCTGTATCTTTAAAGTCTTGTCCTATATGTGCTAAGCCTATAGTTAGATCTCATCCTTATAAAATTATTATAGAAGGTTCAAAAGTTGTGGAAGCTTGTTGTGAACATTGTGGGCTTATGCTTCATCAAAAGTATGCTGATACATCTGTATCAGCTTTTACATTTGATTTTATAACAGAAAAACCCGTTAATGCTTTGGATGCTTACTATGTTGTTGGAAGCAGTGCAATTCCTTGTTGTAGTCCAAGTGTAATACCATTTATTAACAAAGAAGATGCTGAAAAATTTGCAAAAGGATTTGGTGGTACTGTTTTAAGCTTTCTAGATGCTTACAATGAAATAATAAACAGAATGAATATAAACATAAAAAGCTGCTGTACACCTACATCACAAGTTAATTTTGTCTTAAAAGATCTAAATAAAAAAACTTAAGTACTAATTTTTGGATACTTTTTTTGCTTGTCTATTTCATGAACATCTTCAGCGGCAAATTTATTTTCTTTTAGTAAATTATATATTTTTAGAGCTTTGTCCTTTGATTTTAAAGCAAAAACTAACCCACAATGAGGATAAATCTCTTTTGGAACTGGTAACATTATATAAAAGTCAATATTCCTTTCTTTTAAAAATTTATCTGCCCTTAAACCTTCTGCCACAGATACAAATGTTATTAAGTATTTTGGTTTGTTAAATGGTATTAAATCTAATAAATGCTTTATAAAGTGTAATTTTACACCAAGAGAAATAAACTTTATTTTATCCCATAGATTTTCACCTTTAAAACCTTTTCCTCTTTCTATTATAGCTACATAATAACCGCTTTCTTCTTTAAACTCTATTAGTTTATTGCCTGTTTCAAAAGCCCAAACTTCTATATCTTTTTTAAAAGCTTTATCGTCTGCTAAAACTTTTAATCTTTCTCCAACAGGTATATCTTTTAATTTACGTGATACAAAAGTTAAAGGTAAAGGACAGAATAGTCCTCTTGTATCTAATATTTCCATATTAACTACCTTCCTTTACATATTAATTTTCCAAGTGGTTCACCACCAACTAAATGCCAATGAATATGGAAAACTTCTTGACCTGAATCTTTTCCAGAGTTTATAATCAATCTAAATCCTGATTGATCTATATTAAACATCTTAGCTATTTCATTTGCTTTAAGTATTATATGACCTATTAATGTTTTATGTCTTCCTTCAAAGTATAAGTTATTAGGTATATGTTCTTTTGGAATTATTAAAATATGAACTTTTGCTTGTGGGTTAATATCATGAAATGCCATGATAAGGTCATCTTCGTATACTATTTTTGACTGTATTTCTTTATTTACTATTTTACAAAACACACAATCCATTTTTTAACCTCCTTTTTTCACTGCTGTCTTTTTTAGTATATCAAAAAGTTTTTCCATATTCCATCCCTTTTCTGCCGATACAGTTATAACATTTTCACCAATATCTTCTTCTAAATACTCTTGTGAAGGTATCACTTTATCAACTTTGTTGTATACAGTTATTATTGGTTTTTCTGATAGTTTTAATTTATTTAGGATTTCTATAACTGCTTCTTCTTTCTTCTTCCAGTTTGGGTCTGAAATATCTATAACATGTAAAATAACATCTGCATTTTCAATCTCTTGTAAGGTAGTCATAAATGCATCCATAATCTCTTTTGGCATATCTTCAACAAAACCTACCGTATCGGTTATTAAAACTTTTTTATTGATATCTGGAAAGTTTATAACAGATGTTTTTGTATCAAGTGTTGCAAACAGTTTATTTGATATATAAACATCCCTTTTTGTAAGCTTTTTTAAAAGTGAAGATTTTCCAGCATTTGTATAACCAATTAAAGATACTTTCAATATATTTGGATTGTTTTCCCTTGATTTTCTTTGTTGATATCTTTGTTTCTCTATTTCTTTTAACTCTTTTTTTATTCTTGCTATTCTATCTCTTATAGTTCTCATCTTTATCTCACCTATTTTTTCACCAGCTCCTTTTGTCTTCATCCCACCACCAATTCTTGATAACTCTTTTCCCATCTGTCCATATATTCTTGGAAGCTGATGTTGTAAATAAGCAAGTTCAACTTGTAATTTAGCTTGTTTTGTTTTAGCATTGTTTAAAAATATCTGTAAGATCAAGTCTGTTCTATCAAGAATATTAGCATTTATATCTTTTGATAAATTAGATATCTGAACCGGAGAAAGATTTACATTAAATACAACTGTATCTGCTTCTATTCCTTCAACTAACGTTGCTATTTCTTTAACCTTACCTTTACCTATAAAATAAGCAGGATCTGGCGATTCTCTCTTCTGATATACCTTACCTACAACTTTACCACCAGCACTTTCTACAAGTCCCTCAAGTTCTTCTATCTGGTAATCAAATTCTTTTTCAAATTTTTTTAAATTTACAGCTACTATTATAACTTTATTCAATCTTACTCTATAACTATTGTACTAATAGCGTGTTTGTAAATAAGTTGTTGCTGACCATTAACATCTAAAAGTATTGTAAATTGATCTGCATCTAAAATTTTACCTACTATTCTTGTTCCTCTTATAAGGTAAACAGTTAATTCTTTACCTTCTTTTCTATATTCATTTAAAATTTCATCTTGAACTGCCATTTTATTCCTCCTGTGTTATTTTTTTATATACGTAATTTACAGTTTTATCTAAATTTTCCACCCACAATCTTTCAAAATCAGTTTTATTTTTAAATGTTCTAATCTGTCTTTTAGCAAAATCTTTAGTATTATTTATTATACTATCTTTAGCTTCTTCGAGTGATATTTTTTTATCAAGGTATGGTAATAGTTCTTTATATCCTATAGCTTGCATTGAAGTAATACTGTCTCTAAATCCCATATCAACTAACTTCTTAACTTCATCAACAAGACCCTTTTCAAACATCTTCTCAACTCTTAATTTTATTCTTTCCATAAGTTCTGATTTATCTCTTTCAAGAATAAAGCCAATAAAGTCGTATTTTTTATCTTTAAATTTATGATTTAGTATGAAATCTGAAAATGGTTTTTTAGTTAAAAAATAAACCTCTAAAGCTCTAACTATTCTTCTTTTATCATTAGTGTGAATTTTCTCTGCATAGTATGGATCTACTTCCTTTAGTTTGTTGTAAAGTGTAATGTTATCTTCTTTATAAAGTTCTTCTCTTAACTTCCAATCACCTTCAGGTGCCTCTGAAAGTCCATATAAAGATCCTTGAATATAAAGCCAGGTACCACCCACTACAATAGCTGTCTTCTCTTTAAAAAAAATATCTTTTAATGCTTTATCAAAATGTTGTATATAGTCTTTAACTGAAAAAATCTCAGAAGGTTCAACTAAATCTATAAGATGATGTTCTATAGATTCTCTTTCTTCTACAGATGGTTTAGCTGTTCCTATATCCATATACTTATAAACCATCATAGAGTCAGCACTGATTACTTCTCCATTTAACATTTTAGCAAGTTTTATACCTAATTCAGTTTTTCCAGTAGCAGTAGCACCAGCTATAACTATAACTTTTTTAGTCATAAAATCCTCTTACTTTTAGTGTGTTAATATATACTACTTTATTATATTTTAAAGTCAATTTTTTAGATAATAACTTATAACAAATTACTTTAAAAATTTTATGTTATAATCTAAATTAGTT
>JBBIPN010000027.1:0-15902 GCA_037442825.1 Sulfurihydrogenibium sp.
AGATTTTGTAGGTAGCACAACACAGATTATAGAGTATGCTACAACATGTGATGCAGATACAGTTATAATAGGTACAGAAGTTGGTATAGAGCATGCCTTAAAGAAAAAAAATCCAAATAAAAAGTATGTTTTTCCACAGGCTGCTGATTACTGTGGAGCTGTCCATTGTTGTGATATGAAAAAAAACACCCTTGAAAAGGTCCTTCAAGTTTTAGAACAGGAGATTAACGAGATAAAACTACCAGAAGATATTATAGAAAAAGCAAAAATACCGTTAGAAAGAATGCTTTCTATCTCGTAAAAAATTTATAAAACTCTTTTCTTATGCGATCCTTTGAAATTTTTATAGATAAGAAAAACTCATTATTGTTTAAATTAAATGAGTTTATTATCCTTTCTGTTTGTTTGTCAAATTTTGATATTTTTGAACTACTACTTCCCTTTACAAGTCTCAACCTTGTTTCTACTTCTCTCAAGAATATATAATCATCCGCAATATCTGGATTTAAATCAAGAAGCCCTTCTAATATGCCTGTTTTTCTTTGCTTTGTTTGAAGGTAGTAAAGTTGTACCATAAACTCAATATCTGCAATCCCACCTTTACCAAGTTTAATATCTATCTCATTTTCTGTTTCTTTTGTTAATCCTTCAAGTTTCAATCTCATATCCAAAAGGTCTTCTTTTATATCCCTTGTTATTTTTCTATTAAATAAAAAGCTGTTTACAATACTTTCAAAAGTATCTCTTAATTCTTCATCACCAACTATAAATCTTGATTTTGTCCATGCTAAAACTTCCCATGGTCTCGCTTCATTTTCAAAATATTTTTTATAGAATTCTAAACTTGGAGAAAGTTCTCCAGCTTTTCCATAAGGTCTCAATCTTAAATCAAGTTGATACAACTGTCCTTCTTTTGTGTATAAAGTTAGGTCTTTTACTATATTTTGTGGTATTTTGATATAGTTGAATTTTGATTCTTCATCTTTAAATACAAAAATCAAATCAAGGTCAGAACCAATATTCATCTCTCTACTTCCCAACTTTCCAAGTCCATATATAACAAAATCTTTACCTTCATTTGTTTTATAAAGATTTTCTAAAACAAAATCTGCTAAATTTGTAATAGTGTTGTTTAGTTTCTTTAACCTTGCAACTGAACTATGTGTCTTTATTTTTGCAAAATATTCGAGAGATGCTAAAACTTCTACAACTTTTTTTAGTTTTTTTAATGCATCTACTTTATTTTCAAGATTTATTATCTTTAGTTCTTTTTCAAAATCTTCACTATCTACTAAAGGTCTAACGGTTAAAAATGCTAAATCTATAATTTCTTTATCTTTTGCCATTATGTTTGAAACATAATCTGAAGTCTGTGCAACTTCTATTATAAAATCTAGAAGTTTTGATTTTTCTTGAATTGCTGATATTAAAACTCTATAGATATTTCCTTCTATAAAGAATTTTACTAAATTTACTAAAAAGCTTTCTTTATCTGGACAGCTTTTTAAATATTTTTCCAATGTAGGTAAGAAATCTATAAGAACTTTTTTGTCTTTCTCTGGTAGAAGTATGTAACTTTCATTTTTAAACACAGAACCTATTAAGTTTAATGCCCATGATGGATCTTTAAAGCCTACCTGAGTTAAAAAGTTTAATGCTTCTTCTTCTTGCTTTGAGATAACAAAACTTTGAAGTGGAGAAAGCTCAATACTTTCACCACCTAAGCTGTTGAATATTCTTTTTACTTCTCTTCTGTAGTATTCAAATGTATCTAAAAATTCTTTTTCTGATTTAAAACCTAACTTATTTACATACTCTGAAATTCTTTTTAAAGACATTATTTGAGTTTGAACACAGTTTTTAAGCTGTATAACATGTTCTAAGTTTCTTAAAAAGATATAAGAATTTTTAAGTATTTCTCCATTTTCTTTTGAAATTAATCCTTTTTCTACTATCTTCCTTAAAGCTTTTACTGTTTCCCTTTCTCTCAATTCAACATCATATCCACCATGAAGCAGTTGAAAAACTTGAACTATAAACTCTATCTCTCTAATACCACCTTCACATTTTTTAACATCTATCTCATCTGGATTTTTTGGTTTTGAGTGTTCTTCTATCATTTTTTTCATATTAAATATTTCATCTATAATATCTTTACTTAAACTTTTCCTATAGACGAAAGGAGTTATTATAGATAAAAACTCTCTTGTTAGATTTTCATCACCTGCTGCGTGTCTTGCTTTTATAAGCATATGTCTTTCCCATGTCCTACCTACAGACCAGTAGTAATTTTCCAAAAATGGTATACTGTAAGCTAAGAGCCCTTTTTTACCTTCAGGCCTTAAATCCAAATCTACATTCCAAGCAACTGTTTCTAAGTTTCTTTTTGTAAGATATACAGTTGTATCTGTAAAAACTTTAATAAAAAATTCTCTATTAGAAATACCTTTTTCTGTGTTTCCTTCTCCAGAGTAAATATACATAACATCTACATCAGAGTAGTAGTTTAGATCTGTCCCTCCATGTTTACCGAGTGCTATAATGCTACCTGTAGCAATATTTCCAGTAGTTTCATCTATTGGATTTCCAAACCTATTTTTATACTTTTCAAAAGCCCTTTGATAAGCAGCTTCAAAAGATGCATCTGCAAGATAAGAATACTCTTCTGTAAGCTCTATAAGATTATGTTTTTTATATATATCTTTTGCTACTATCCTTGAAAAATGTTTCATCTTAAAAAATGTTAATTTAGTTATAAATTCATCATCCTTAGGTATATCTTTAAAGGCTAATGCTTCTTCTACTAAAGCTTGTCTACCTAAAAGTGGTTTATTTATAGATTCTTTTATATAAAAAAGTTCCTCTGGATGTCTAAATATAAAATCTGAAATACATGAACTATAGTAAGCCAACTTTTCAAGTAGTTTATAACTTTCACTATCTAAGCTATCTAAAAAATCTCTTTTTAACGTTTCAAATTTATGTAAAACACTCATCCGATTACTCCAAGTTATGATAAACTAATTTTATCATAAGTTTATAAAGGTTAATAAATGCTTGAATATTTTATGATTGTTTTAGGTGGTTTTTTAGGTTCTTACCACTGTATAGGTATGTGTGGTGCTATACCTTCTTTAATTCTATACAAAAATTTTTGGTTTGGAAATATTCTCTACAATTTAGGAAGATTGTTTACTTACTCTTTTCTTGGATTTTTAGCTGGCTTGGTTGGAATGTACTTTCACAGCTTAGAGTTTCAGTATATACAAAAATCGTTATCTATCTTTTTTGGTTTAGTTATGATTTTTTTTGGTTTGCAGATTGCTGGCAGTATTAAGGAAAAAGGTGTTATTTTCTTAGATGTTATATTTACAGCTATCTCAGAAATTATTTATAGTTTTAGACAGTCTCCATTTTTTTTAGGACTTTTTAATGGGTTTTTACCTTGCCCACTTGTCTATGCATTTTTAACAAAAGCAGTTTTAGATAAAGATCCATTTAAAGGTATGTTAACTATGTTTTTGTTTGGTTTAGGTACAGTTCCCGCTATGTTGTTTTCATCAACACTTTTAAAAAACATTTCTCCATCTCTTAGAAAAAATTTAATTAGACTTGCTGGTATCATTGTTATACTTTTTGGTATATGGATAATACTTAGAGGTTTTGGTATAGAACATCATCATTAACAAAGGAGTTTTAAAATGATAGTTAGATCTTTTGGTGGTGTAGAAGGTGTAACTGGTTCGTGTCATTTAGTTAAAGTAGGACATTTGAATGTCTTAGTTGATTGTGGGATGTTTCAAGGAATTGATGAAGATAAAAACTATGAACCATTTAGATTCAATCCAGAAGATATAGATTACCTTATTCTTACCCATTCTCATATTGACCATATTGGAAGAGTACCCCTTATTGTAAAAAAAGGATTTAAAGGTAAGATTATATGCACTAAACCAACTTATCATCTTGCAAGAATAATGCTTTTAGATGCAGCAAAAGTAATGAAAGAAGAATATAAAGTAAACTACAAGAAAGCCTTAAGAAAAGGTAAACCAGAAGAAGTAAAACCTACCTTATATGATGATGATGATGTTTTTTATGCTATGGAATTTTTTAAAATAATGTTAGATTATGATCAAGAGTATAGTTTATCAAAAGATATTAAAATCGTTTTTAGAAATGCTGGTCATATTCTTGGTTCTGCTTATTTAGAGATGTATTTTAAAGAAGATAATAAAACCAAAAAAGTTATATTCTCTGGAGATTTAGGAACTGATAATAAATTGGTAATTAAAGATATAGAATATCCAACATATGCAGACGTAATTTTTATAGAGTCTACTTATGGGAATAGAAACCATAAAACTTTAGAAGAAAGTATAAATGAGTTTAAAACAGCTATAATTGAAAGTTTTAAAGGTGGAGGAAATATCGTTATCCCTACATTTGCATTAGAGAGAGCACAGGAGATTCTTTTTTTACTTAGAAAGATGTATGACAATGGAGAACTTCCACAATGTAAAATTTTTTTAGACAGTCCATTAGCAATATCTGCAACAAAACTTTTCTTACAGTTTTCAAACCATCTAAATGGTGAGGTTAAAAAGATGTTAAATGAAGGAAAAAATCCATTTGTGTTTCCATGGGTATACTTTACAGAATCTCCAGAAGAATCAAAAAGAATAAACGATATAGAATCTGGAGCTATAATATTGGCTGGAAGTGGTATGTGTAATGGTGGAAGAATAAAACACCATCTTAAACATAACCTATGGAGAGAAAACTCATCTATAATTTTCATTGGTTATCAAGCACAAGAAACACTTGGAAGAAAGATAGTAGATGGAGCTAAATATATTAAAATTTATGGAGAAGATATTATAGTTAAAGCTAAAATCTACACTATAAACGGATTTTCTGCCCATGCTGACCAAAATGGATTACTTAATTTTATTAAAAAAACAAAAGGATTAGAAAATATTTTTATAATTCATGGAGAACCTGAAATTATGAAAGTTTTTAAAGAGAAGATAAAAGAAGAGACAAATTTAGATCCACATATAGTAGAAAGATATGAAAATATACATATTACGTAATAATTTTATTAAGTAGGAGGTAAAAGAATGTTTGATTTGGAAAAATTTTTAGAGAATGATAAGCTTGTTATTGGTGGAAAAGCGTTTAAATCAAGATTAATAGTAGGTTCTGGAAAGTATAAAGATTTTCAACAAACAAAAGAAGCTACAGAAGCTTCTGGTGCAGAAATAATAACTGTCGCTGTTAGAAGAGTTAATATAACTGATCCTAACCAAGACAACCTACTAAATTATATAGATACTTCAAAAATAATGATTTTACCAAACACAGCTGGATGTTATACAGCAGAAGAGGCAGTTTTAACAGCTAAACTTGCACGAGAAGCGTTAGGACATGGTTTTGTTAAGTTGGAGGTGATAGGAGATCAAAAAACATTATATCCAGATATGGTAGAAACCTTAAAAGCAGCTGAAATATTAGTAAAAGAAGGTTTTACTGTTTTACCATATATAACGGATGACCCAATAATGGCTAAAAGATTTGAGGATATAGGTTGTGCAGCTGTGATGCCATTGGCAGCACCTATTGGTTCTGGACTTGGCTTACAAAATCCATACAACATTTTATTTATAAAAGAAGCTGTAAAAGTACCAGTTATAGTAGATGCTGGAATAGGTACAGCATCAGATGCTGCTATCGTTATGGAACTTGGAGTAGATGGTGTTTTAATGAATACAGCTATAGCACAAGCAAAAGATCCTATAAAAATGGCAGTTGCAATGAAACATGCAGTTATAGCTGGTAGATTAGCATACTTAGCTGGAAGAATACCTAAAAAAATGTATGCTTCTGCATCATCACCTTTAGAAGGCATAATAGGAAGATAAGGAGAGAATAGTGTCAGAATTAAGATACAACTATCTTAAAGATAAATGGGTTATAATCTCCCCAGAAAGGGCTATGAGACCCCATGATTACAATGTATCGATATATGAAGAAGAGATAGATTTAAAAAAATGTCCTTTTGAGTATGGAAATGAAGATAAAACACCACCTGAAATTTTTGCGATAAGGTCTGATAACTCTTTACCAAACACACCTGGTTGGAAGGTAAGAGTTATTCCAAATAAATACCCAGCTTTAAGAATAGAAAACAATCCATCTCGGGAAGGAAATTTTATATTTGAGAAAATTGGTGGATTTGGTGCCCATGAAGTAATAGTAGATACACCAGATCATTTTAAACATATTCAAGATTTCAATGAAGAAGATTTTTACTATATGTTATTGGCTTTTAAAGAAAGAGTTTCTGCTTTATATAGAGATTTACGTATTAAATATGTCCACATATTTAAAAATCATGGTAGAGAAGCTGGGAAAAGTATCGTTCATTCCCATAGTCAAATTATAGCTCTTCCAACAATACCTAAACTGCAAAAAACAATGTTGATACAATCAAAAAAATACTATTTAGAAAGAGAAAGATGCTATTTATGTGATGAAATTGATGCAGAAATAGAAGCTGGGAAAAGAGTTTTATATCAAAATGATAGTTTTATATCATACTGCTCTTACAGTAGTTTATTCCCATTTGAAATTAAAATAGTTCCAAAGCTTCATAATCATGATTTTACTTCTATAACAGATAAAGATATAAAAGAACTTGGGGAAGTTTTACAGTACAGCATTAGAAAACTTCATAAAACACTTATAAATCCACCATTTAACTTAGTCTTCTATACATCTCCACCTGTTAGGAACTCATTGGTAGATGAAGACATATATAAAGGATTAGATAGATACTTCCATTGGCATATTGAAATTTTACCAAGGATAACGACACTTGCAGGATTTGAACTTGGAACCGATTATTATATAAATCCTACACCACCAGAGGAGGCAGTTAAATATTTAAATGAGGTGATTTAAATGAAGGTTGTTTTTGTTTCAAGTGAGATTTACCCATTTGCAAAAACAGGTGGTTTAGCTGATATATCTGGTGCATTACCACTTAAATTAGCAAAAGAAGGTATAAGAACTATTGCTTTTATGCCATTGTATAAAACCGTTGATATTGATAAACATGGTTTAAAGAAAACAGATATTAATATAGATCTTCATTTAAATGGAAAAGTTTATACCTTTGAAGTTTTAAAAAAAACAGACTCTGTTTCCTTTTTCTTTATTAAAAATGATGAACTTTTTGGAAGAGATTATTTATACGGTCCACCCGAAGGAGACTATCCAGATAACGATATAAGATTTGGAGCTTTTTCATATGCTGTTATGGAGTTTATAAAAAGAGAAAATATAAACCCAGATATAATCCATGTTAATGATTGGCAATCTACATTGATACCTGTTTTAAACTATGATAAATATAACTTACATCATGTAAAAACCATTTTAACTATTCATAACTTAGCCTATCAAGGAATATTTGATAAATTTACCGTAGAAAGACTAAACTTAGGATGGCATCTTTTCCATATGGAAGCATTAGAATTTTACGATAAATTAAACTTTTTAAAAGGTGGGATTGTATTTAGTTCAGCTATAACTACTGTAAGTCCAAATTATGCAAAAGAGATATGTACACCAGAATATGGTCATGGATTAGATGGTGTATTAAAAAAGTACTCTAACAAATTATTTGGGATAATAAACGGCATAGATTACAATGTCTGGAACCCAGAAACAGATAAACATATATATGAAAATTTTTGTTCTTACACTTTATCTAAAAAATCTTTAAATAAGAAACTATTTTTAAAAGAGACAGGATTAGATGAAAATAAACCTTTATTTATATTCGTAGGAAGATTTGCTCAACAAAAAGGTATAGATATAATCAAGGAAAGCTTAGAGAACTTATCAAAAATGCCACTAAATTTAGTTATTTTAGGCAGTGGAGATAAATATTATAACGATTTCTTTAACTCAGTAAAAGATAAGTATGAAAATATATACATAAAAGTTGGATATGATGAGCCTTTTAGTAGAAAAATGTATGCTGCAGCTGATTTTCTATTAATGCCTTCTTTATTTGAACCTTGTGGATTAAATCAGATGATAGCAATGAGATATGGAACGTTGGTTATAGCAAGGTCAACAGGAGGATTAAAAGATACAGTAAAAGATATTTCACAAGAAGGTGGTTATGGAATACTTTTTGATAATTCGTCAAAAGAAGATTTTTTAAATGCTATAAACAGAGGACTTGATTTATATAGAAATAAAGAAATATTTTCATCATTACAACAAAAAGTTATGGACATAGATTTTTCAATAGAAAATACAGCAAGAAAATATATTAAGTTGTATGAAAGTTTAAAGTATGGTAAAGAGGTAGAGTTATGAAAGAAACAATTCAGATGAGTTTAAAAGAAGACAATCCTTCAAGCCATATTATATTAAAAACAGAAGAGATCTTTGATATCAAAACAGAAGATTATAATATTCCTTCTAACTTTAACCAAAAGATTATAAATGTACTACCAGTAGACCCAAGAAAGTTCTTTTTATACTGGGATACAGACAAAGATTACAAAAGTATGATGATAAAACTATATGTAGAAGATAAAGAGGTTATATCTACAAATGTTTATAACAGATATGGTAGTTTATATTTACATTATCATGCACCATTTAAAAAAGTTTACGCTACTTTAACGTTAGATCATGAAATTATAATAAAATCTAATGAGATAGTAGCCCCTTCTGATGTTTTAAATTATGAAGAAGAAGAATTGTGGTATAATAAAGACGAAAATATTTATACTAAAAAACAAACACCAATAAAAAAAGAGGAGTTAATGGAGATTTTTAGTATAGACATAAATAAAAACAAATCTCCTTCATCATTCTAAATGAACAATTTAAAAAACTTCCTAAAAGTCTTAAAAGATTTAGATTTCGAAGAAATAATAATAGACAGGCCAATAGAGTTTATAAGTAAAAAGAAAGAAATAGAAAAAATATATGAAGAAGTTAAAAACTGTACAAAATGTGAACTTTACAAAAGTAGAACAAATGTAGTACTAGGAGAAGGTAATTTAGATGCTGAGATTATGTTTATTGGTGAAGCACCAGGCCAGGAAGAAGATAAACAAGGAAGACCTTTTGTTGGTAGAGCAGGACAACTTCTTACAAAATGTATAGAAGAAGCCAGACATAAAAGAGAAGATGTTTATATAGCAAATATAAATAAATGTAGACCACCAAACAATAGAACACCAAAATTGGAAGAACAACAAGCTTGTGTCCCATACCTTTTAAGACAGATAGAAATAATAAATCCAAAGGTTTTATGTTTACTTGGTTCAACAGCATATACTGGATTGTTCCAAAAAGATATAAGAATAACAAAAGAAAGAGGAAAAATTTTAGATTTTAATGGCAGAAAAGTTTATATAACCTATCATCCTGCATATGTATTAAGAAATCCAAAAGAAGAACAAACTTTTTGTAATGATATAAAAAATTGCTTTGAGCTTTTAAAATGAAGATAGTTAAGGTAAACAAACAAGGATATGAAAAAATCATTGCAAAAAATCTATGGATATACAATAAAGAAATTCAATCTTATTCAAAAGATGTAAAAGAAGGTGATATAGTCAAAATCTTCTATAAAGAAAAATTTTTAGCTATTGGTTATATAAATCCAAAAAGTAAAATAACAGTAAGAGTACTTGACTTTATCGATAGAGAGATAAACAAAGACTTTTTTATAGAAAGGATAAAAAAAGCATTAACGAAAAGACAACATTTAAAACCTATTACAAATGCATATAGAATAATCCATTCAGAAGCTGACTTTTTACCTGGTTTAATAGTAGATTATTATGATGGGTACCTTTCTATTCAGATAAACACCTACGGTATGGAAAGATTAAGAAATTTAATTATCCAATCTTTAATAGATGTTATAAATCCAAAAGGTATATATGAAAAATCTGATGAAAAAAGTCGCCAAAAAGAAGGTCTTGAAACAAAAGAAGATTTAATATTTGGTAATATCCCAGACAGCATTTTAATCTATGAGTATAATGCAAAGTTTAACACCTATTTAAAAAGTAGTCAAAAAACTGGTTTTTATTTAGACCAGAGAAAAAATAGAAAAGTTGTTTCTTCATATGTGGAGAGTGGTTTTAAAGTTTTAGATCTTTTTAGTAACGCTGGAGGTTTTGGAATACACTGTGGTATAAGCGGTGCTGATTATATAAAGTTTGTTGATATATCTAAATCTGCTATCTACCAGATTGAAGAAAATATAAAACTAAACAATATAAAAGGCTTTGAGATAATAAAAGAGGATGTTTTTGATTTTCTAAAAAAAGAAAAAAATAAATACAATCTTATAATCCTTGACCCACCACCGTTTGCAAAAACAAAACAAGAAAAGGAAGGTGCATTAAGAGGCTATAAATATTTAATCTTAAATAGTTTAAAAATTTTAGAAAGTGATGGATATTTAGCTGTTTTCTCTTGTTCCCATACTGTTAGTTTTGAAGAAATATTAGATATAACATACCAAAGTTGTAAAGGTACTGGTTTTATTGTTGAGTTTGTAGAGTTTCTATCTCAAGACGTAGACCATCCTTATATCGTAAATATTCCAAATTCTTTTTATCTAAAAGGTGCTTTGTTTAAAAAATTTAATATTTTTTAAGATTTCTTAACAAAATTTAAATAAAACCTTAAAATAAAATTGATAATATTTTTCTGAAAAAATTTTATAGGAGGAAAAGTTATGAGAAAACACTTGTTAATGCTTGTAGTAGTAGGTTCTGTTGGTGTTGTAAACGCTCAAACTGTTGAAAATCCTATTTTAAAAAAGTTAGTTGAGAAAGGAGTTTTAACAGAAAAAGAAGCTGCAGAGATCGATGAACAGATAGCAAAAGAAGAAGCAGAAAAAGCAAAGTATCAAGCAGAGATAGACAAAACTGCTATGGAAACAAAAGAAAAATTATCTAAGTTAGAAAAAAAATGGGGAAATATACCTTCAGTTGTAGGAAAGTTTAAAAAGTTTGAAATAGGTGGAAAAGCTTATTTAGGATATACATACACTGATAATAAAACAAAAAATGATAATGGTGATTTTGAAGCAAGAAGATTCTATCTTGATACAAAGTCTTATATATCAGATAAAGATTATATAAGATTTACAACAGATTTAGTGGGTGGTAGTTCAGATTATAAACTAAAAATTAAGTATGGTTATCTATACAAAGATATATATAATATTATTCCTCACACTGGATTGGAGTTTGGTATAGTACATACACCTTGGATAGATTATGAAGAACATTCTGGTTGGTGGTATAGAAGTATTGATAAAACATTCGTAGAATCAGGTAACGGTGTTGGACTTTGGCCTTCTGGAGATTTAGGATTAAACTTTAAAACAAAAACTCCTTACATTACTTCAGAGATAGGATTTTTTAACGGAGAAGGTTATGATAAGATAAATACAAACACTAATAACTCTGGACCTATTCATAACTCTGTAGAAGGTAGAGTTACTTACCATATTTTTGGAAATGGAGATAAAAAAGTTAACCCTACAAAAGATAGTTATGCAAACATATCAGTTCATTTAGCATCTAATTTAGGCTATAAAGATACATATTCATCTCATAAAAACTTAAATGTTTACCATATCCATGCTGTCTACAACAATCCAATGTTTTTATTGGCTGGTCAGTACGTAAAAACTGATTACAACTCACATTCTGAACAATCTGGAGACGGTTATAGTGCAAATTTAGAAGTAAGACCAATAGAAAACTGGTCTTTAGTTGGAAGATATGACCATTGGGAAGCTAACAATAAAGTTCTTACAGGAGCATCAGATAAAAGAGATGTGTATTACTTAGGTGTTGCTTATACGATGAATAAATACATTAAGTGGATAGCAAACGTTATAAATACAGATTATAATAATGGAAAAACTAGCAGTGATAACACTAAATACATGATAACTGCTGAACTAAGCTGGTAATGTATCTTATGAGTAAGGGAGAGAAATTGTTAGAATTTCTTAACAAAAAAATAATAAAGTTTTTAAAATATTTTTATAAAATTAGGTAAAGACTTAAAAAGGAGGTTTTAAAAAATGGTAAAAGTTAAAAAATTAGCTATAGCTGGACTTTTAGGTGCATCAACGGTTGTTTTTGCAGCTAACTTAACTGGTGCAGGTTCAACATTTGTATACCCTATAATATCTGCATGGGCTTATAAGTATGAACAAGGAACAGGTGTAAAGGTAAATTACCAATCTATTGGTTCAGGTGGTGGAATAAGACAGATAGAAAACAGAACTGTAGATTTCGGAGCATCAGATGCACCATTAAAACCAGAAGAGTTATCTCAAAAAAAGCTCTTCCAATTTCCTGTTGTTATAGGTGGCGTTGTTCCAACTTACAACTTGCCAGAAATAAAGACTCCTTTAAATTTTGATGGTAAAGTCCTCTGTGATATTTATATGGGTAAAATTACAAAATGGAATGACCCATACTTAAAACAACTTAACCCTGGTGTAAATTTACCAGATAGAAATATTACAGTAGTTCATAGGTCTGATGGCTCTGGTACTACCTGGATATGGACAAACTACTTATCAAAAGTTTGTCCTGAGTGGAACAGTCAAGTAGGATTTGGAACATCTGTCAAATGGCCTGCAGGTATAGGTGGAAAAGGAAATGAAGGAGTAGCAAACTATACTAAGAGAATGAGAGGAGCTATAGGATACGTAGAGTATATATACGCTAAACAAAATAATTTACCTGTTGGAAAAGTTAAAAATAGAGAAGGTAGTTTTGTTGCTCCATCTCCCAAAACTTTCCAAGCTGCAGCTGAAAATGCAAAGTGGGATAAAAAACAACATTTTTACTACGTATTAACAGATCAACCAGGTAAAGATTCATATCCAATAACAGGTGGGGTATTTATACTTCTTGCAAAGGAAAGACAAGAAAGCAATAAAAATTCTGTCAAGTTTTTTGACTGGGCATTTAAAAATGGAGATCAAGAAGCTTTGAGATTACAGTATATTCCACTTCCACAAAATGTTAAAGATTTAATTAAGTCATATTGGAAAGAAAACGGTTTAATGTAAATTCTTCATGTTTAACCTCCCTTTTTAAGCCCTACTTTAACAGTAGGGTTTTTTGTTAAAATATATAAAAAAAAGTGGAATTATTGATTGAGGTTATAAAATGCAAAAATCTTATACTATAGAAAAGATAGTTAAAAATATATTAAGAGCCTCTGCTGTATTTATTGGATTTATACTACCTTTGATTATATTTATCGTCTTATTTAAAGAGTCATATTTAGCTTTACAACATTTCGGAATAAAATTCTTTTTATCTTCAGATTGGGATCCAGTTCAAAATAACTTTGGTGGATTCGTTCCATTGATAGGCACACTTATAGCTACATTTTTATCAACTTTGTTTGCAGCTCCAATTTCTATTGGTATAGCTATATTTTTAGTTGAGTTGTCTCCAAATAAACTAAAACCCATATTTTCTACTGCTATTGAACTACTTGCTGGAATACCAAGTATTATTTATGGAATGTGGGGACTTTTTGTTATAGCACCTATTTTTGGGGAAAAGATTGAACCTTGGCTTCAGGAAAAGTTCGGAAATTTACCACTGATTGGTAAGTTTTTTGATGGAGCTTCTACAGGTGTAGATGTTTTAACTACTTCACTAGTATTAGGTATAATGATAATACCTTTTATGAGTTCAGTTGTTAAAGATGCTTTTAATATGGTTCCTCCAATTATGAAAGAATCAGCTTACGCACTTGGAGCTACAAAATGGGAAGTTATAAAACAAGTAATGATACCAATAACAGCATCAAGTATAGCAGGTGGCCTTATACTTAGTGTTGGAAGAGCATTAGGCGAAACTATGGCAGTTACATTTTTAGCAGGAAACGTAAACCAGATACCAAAATCACTTTTAGATCCATTTACAACAATAACTGTAGCATTAGCAAACCAATTTACAGAAGCAGATACACCTTTGTATCTTTCATCCTTATACCTTTTAGCTTTGATACTTTTTATAATGTCATTTATAATCTTATATCTTTCAAAGTTAATGTTGCTTAGATTAGAAAGAAAATGGAAGGTATGAATATGATAAAAAGAAAGATAGAAAATTATATATTCTTAACATTATCAGCATTTTCAGCATTTACAGGACTTTTCTTTTTAATATGGATTCTTGGAGACTTACTTATAAATGGTATAAAGTTTATAAATTTAGATTTATTTACAAAAGATCCAGTACCACCAGGAATGGAAGGTGGTGGTTTAAAACATGCATTTATTGGGCATATTTTAATAACATTCTTTGGTACATTGATAGGTGTTCCTGTTGGAATACTTGCAGGTATATACTTTTCTGAATATGGTCATAACTCCAAGATTTTTAGAATTGCAAGAAATATCGTTGATATAATGGTAAGTAATCCATCTATTGTAATAGGTGCAGTTGTTTATGCTATCTTAGTTAAACCTTTTGGTCATTTTATGGGAATAGCTGGTTCTGTTGCTTTAGCTCTACTTATGGTTCCAGTAATTGTTATTACAACTAATGAGATGATGAAACTTGTAACTAAGGAAACAAGGGAAGCAGCGTATGCACTTGGAGCTCAACCTTATCAAGTAAGTTTCAACATAGTACTTAAAGCTGCTAAGGTTGGTGTTTTAACTGGTGTTATCCTTGGTGTTGCAAGAATATCTGGAGAAACAGCACCGTTACTTTTTACAGCATTTAACAACAACTTTACAACCTTCAATATAAATCAACCTATGGCTTCCCTTACAGTTACAATTTTCCAATATGCTATGGGACCATACGATGAATGGCACATGCAAGCATGGGCTGCTTCATTTTTACTAACGTTTGGCGTTTTAATTGTGTCGATAGTTGCAAGATATATTATTCAAAGGAATAAACATTAATGGAGGAAATTTATGTCTGAAAATGTTAAGATAGAGGTTAAAAACTTAAATTTTTACTATGTACAGAAGCAAGCTTTAAAAAATATCAGTATGAAAATCTATGAGAAAAAAGTAGTAGCCTTAATTGGACCATCTGGATGTGGTAAAACAACACTTCTAAGATGTTTTAATAGAATTCATGACCTTTATCCTGGAAATAGATATGAAGGTGAGATATTGCTTGATGGTAAAAATATACTTGATAAAGATGTAGATTTAATGGATTTAAGAAGGAAAGTTGGAATGGTTTTTCAGAAACCTACACCGTTTCCAATGTCTATTTTTGATAATGTAGCATATGGATTGAAACTCCAAGGTATAAAAAATAAAACAGAGCTTAAAGATAGAGTAGAAGAAGCATTAAAAGAGTCTGCACTATGGGAAGAAGTGAAAGATAGATTAAACACTTCTGCCTTTTCTCTTTCTGGTGGTCAACAACAAAGACTTTGTATAGCGAGAGCTGTAGCTGTTAAACCGGAAGTTATACTATTTGATGAACCTACTTCAGCATTAGACCCCATTTCAACATCAAAAATAGAAGAACTTATTGTAAAATTAAAAGAAAATCATACAATAATTATTGTCACTCATAATATGCAACAAGCAGCAAGAGTTTCAGATTATACAGCATTTATGTATTTAGGTGAACTTATTGAATTTGATCAAACAGATATTATATTTACTAATCCAAGTAAAAAATTAACAGAAGACTACATATCTGGTAAATTTGGATAATAAAGGAGGAATTAGATGTTAATACAACCAAGGTTAGAAGAAATAAGAGAAAAATTACTAAAAATGGCAGAAATTGCAGAAAATATGGTAGATTACGCTGTAAAAT
>JBBIPN010000028.1:0-15882 GCA_037442825.1 Sulfurihydrogenibium sp.
TTTTAGTTTTCCATGGTATATTGGTTTTCTATAAAAATCTGCTAAATTTGCAAAGTGAAAATTAAACTCTAATACGTATTTTAAAGGTTCTTTATATTCTGTTTCTAATCTTATTAAAGATTCTATAGAGTTTTCATTTATTTTATATGTTTTAAGTAATGTTGAATTAAATTTTTTGTTTAAGTAAATTCCACCTTCCCTTTTGAATACTATCTGGTTTTTATAGTTGTAAAGGTCAAAAGGTTGGTTTGTAAAGTCAGATAGTTCTCTAAAGTTGCACCTATAGAAACTCTCTAAATTAAAACTATCATCTGTAATATGGTCTACAAACGAATTTTTATTATACCAATCATAAATCAAAAGATTTTTTATATCTTCGTGAATATTGACATTTGCATTGTGTATTGTTGTTATTCCTTCCTCTTCTATATGATTGTTATCTTTTGGATTTAAAAGTTTACAATGATAACCTTCTTTATGTCTTGTTAGTGTGTTTTGAAAGTTAAATTCTTTATCTTTTATAGAAAGTTCTGTTAATTGTCCAGCTTCTTTGCTATCAAATATGAGTATTAAATTTTTTGTTGATATTTTAACTTCATCAAAACCATCAAAGTTAAAATCTTTAACTTGAATTTTTTCTAGTGATTTATTAAGTTTTTCCAACTCTTTTTCAGTTTTTATAATAAATTTATAAGCGTTATTTCTAAGATTTGGTAAATAAAGACCACCGAATATACCATGCCATAAAACATCGTTACATTGAGCTTTTAAAAGGTTGTATAAAAATTCTGGAAATTTTTTATACTTTATATTTGATACAGATAAATCTAAAAATCTTTTATGAATTCTATTACTTTCTGGATATTTGATTAAAAAGTTTTGCCATATATTACCTTTAACATACTTTTCATAGTACTTAACTAATCCATATTTTTCTAAAAATTCTTTTAATTCTTCGTATTCTACTATATCATCAGAAAATAAACTCCATTCTCCCATTTCTTGATACGATGTTATTGGTAAGTAAGCAAGTCCTAAAGGTTTATTATTTTTAGCATAAGTTTTATAATGTTCAAAAGATGTATCTTCTTTTGAAGTAAATTCATCTAAAAATTTGTATATCCATTTTGATTGGTATACCCATTCATAGGTTTTTGGCCATATGCCAAATTTTTCTCCATCATCAAATATTATACCAGCTGGATTTTTTCCAAACTTTTTTATACTTTTTAAGTATTCAGATATTTTATCTACAGTTTTAAATGGTATTAAGTATCTTAGATTTTTATCTATCGGAAAAATTTTTATTTTATACTTATCAACTTGTGTATTGTAATAACCATACAAATTCTCTTTTTTAAATCCAGTACTTAAAAAATGATAATCATCAACTATAACATACTCTATCCCAAGTTCTACAATATCTGGTACTATGCTACTATCCCATACTCTTTCTGTAAGCCAAAGACCTTTTGGTAGTTGACCAAAGTTTTGCTTTATAAAGTTGTTTAGTTTTTCTATCTGATATTTTCTATCGTCGGAAGGTATTGATACTAAAATAGGTTCGTAGTATCCACCTGTAAAAAATTCTATCTGACCGTTATATGCTAAATCTTGAAGTAATTTAAAAGTTTCTTTACTGTAATTTTTTATATACTCTAAAAGCCAACCTGAATAATGGATAGAAAATTTAAATGTTGGGTACTGTTTTGCTACAATCAAAAATTGTTTATACGCTTTCTCTATAGCTTCATCTACAACTTCATAAAAATTTTCAACTGGTTGATGACAGTGTATTCCAAAAAGTATACTAACCATAAAAAGCTCCTATACTATCCAGTTATAATCAAAGTTTTCTGATAAATCTAAATTAATTAAATCGTAAATTGGTATTCTTTGCAACATTTCTAAATCTTTGTATACTTCAAAGTGTAAATCAAAACTTTTTGCTTCTATAATAGAAAAAGGTATTTTTATCTCAATAACGTTACCAATTTTGCCTTCTATTTCATCTTTTTTATGCTCTAAATTTGAGTCAAAATCAAAATCTATAGAAACTTCTTTAGAAGATATAAAAATAGATTTTAATTTTATTTTACTACAGTTAGTGCTACATCTAATTAAATCTTTCATACTATCTGACATAAATATCAAAAGGTATAAGTTTTCTTTATCATATCCGTATAAAGCTTTTGTTAAAAGAGATTTTATATCCATTGAAGAAATATCAAATGTTAAATCTATCTCTCCAGCATTTAACCATTCAAAGTAATTTGATATTTTACCGTCTATTATAGGTTTTATGTACTGTTTAGGTTTCTTTAAAATAGCTTTTTTATATGTTTTCTTTATTGGTTTAGTTAAATAAGTAGGTATAGTTTTATTGAATGTTTTATATACTTCTTGTAAATTTAGTCGAAAGAGTAAATCAAATTTATCTGCAAAATTGCTAAAATGGTCATCTCCATACCACCAAAACCAATCACTACCTTCAGCTATAAGTAAATGTTCTATAGCTTTATTATATTTATCTGGTTTTTTCTCTTTTTCTAATTCAGCAATATTTTTTGTATAGGATAAATATTCCCAAGCTGTATTTTTTTCTGGATGTCCTACCCATGTGTTTAGGTTGCCATTAATCCAACTTCCTGGTTTCATACTGTTTATATTTTCAATAATAACATCTCTTTCTAAAACTTCAGAAAATGTTAAACATTCTATCCATCCTTCTTTTTCAATGGTAGAGTAGAGTAGATTGAAGAAATCTTTTCCATTATTTTTATAAAATTCCCAAGCATTTTCACCATCTAAGATTACACTGACAACAGGATTAAAATCACAGATATCGTATATATGCTTTAATCTTAAAATAAAATCTTTAACAGAATCTTCTTCTTTTAGATTTTGATATCTAAATCCTATACTATCACTTAAAAATTTATCTCTAAAAAATATGTATAGACCATGGAAGTTATAGATTTTATATACATCTTTTAAATTTTTATTGCCAAGAGAATTAAATAATATCTGTTCATCTGTTGCAGTCCATTTTATATTAAAATCTTTAAGAAGATTTAAAACATCGTTACTAACACTTCCTTCTGATGGCCATATTCCTTTAGGTAATGTTTTGAATGTAGATTTATAAAAATCTATACTCTTTTGAATGTGAATATCTGCATCTTTTCCAAATTTAGTGTTTATTCTTGGAAGGTTTGTCTGAGGGTTTGCTTCTTTTGCACTCTCAGTATTTAAAAGTAAAGGCATTATTGGATGATAAAATGGAGTTGTAGATATTTCTATTTTTTCTTCCTTTTGTAATTTTTTATAAAATTGAACTATCTCTTTAAGGAAGTTTATTAGAATGTTTATAAGGTCTAATTTTTCTTCTTGAGTGAAATTTTGTTCCTTTTCGATAAGTTTTTTTATAATTTTATTGTTTTCTCTTAAAAAGTTCCCCGTCCATGATAGTAAAAATAAAACTTGTAAATCAAGGAGTTCTTCATTGTTTAGTTGTTTTTTATGGTGTAAAAGGAAAAGATGATAGTATCTGCTAAAAGGTTTTATCATATTTTCTAAGTTGCTACTAAATAAGATATTTAAAAGATATTTTTTTTCTTCATCTAAAAGAATGCTTACTTCCTTTTTTAATGTTTTTAAAAGATAACATTTATCTGGACTTTCTATGTAAATTTCTAACTGTTTTATCAAAGATGGAACTAAGTTAAATGTGGCTTTTAAGTTATATTTTGATAAAATCCAAGGCATATCATAGTAATCTTTTATACTATGGAGAAAAACCCATGGCATTTCAAATAAACCAGACCTTGGATTTATATACCAAGGTTGGTGCATATGCCAAAGAAACAGAAGATAAAGTTTTTTCATTCTTTAAGCCATTTACTTACTTTTTCTGTGTATTCTTTTAAAACTTCCTGTGCTTTTCTTTTACTATCTGAAGTTATATATAGATGTAGTTTATCTGCATACTGATCTGGTATCATTAAAATCCATGTTTTTTTATCAATATAAATTTTTACTCCATCTATAAATGATGCTTCTTTTCCTATAGCTTCTTCTGTAAACTTTCTCATCATCTTACCTTTAAGGTTAATAGGGCAACCTATTGTTATATGCTCAAAGTAATGGGGAGGTATTAGTTTTTGTATATCAGATACTTTTTTCTTTTGTTTACTTAACATCTCTACAATTTTTATAGAGACATACATACCATCGAAACTAAAAGATACGTCTGTAAAAAGATAATTTCCTTCGAGGTTTCCAAAGAAGTAGTAGTCTTTTAAGAAACTACTTTTCAATCCTATCGTTTTACCTCTTTCTATCGTTAGGTTTTCAAACATGCTATCCATAACTTCTGGAACATATACTGGAAGATATACTCTAATCTGTTTATTTATAGTTTTATCTATTAGGTAAAGTATTGTTAAAATAGCTGTTTCTGGTGATAAAATCTCTCCATTATCAGATATTATAACGATCTTTTGACCGTTTGGATACATTACAAAACCAATATCTGCTGATAAAACTTTAACCATCTTTGAAATCTCTTCTGCTGATTTTTTATGTAAAACAGAAACTTGAGATAACTTTTTTTCATCAAAGTATGCATTTAAAATTATATTCTCTATGCTTAGACTGTTTATTAGATCTGGATAGATAACAGATGTTGAACCATTTAGTAAATCTACAATAATTTTTGATTTACTACTCTGTATTAATTCTTTGTCTATTAATGATAAAAATTTTTCCCTATATGTTTTAAATGAAGGTAAATCATCTTTTATTTCTCCAATTTCGTTATAGTTTACTCTTCTAAAACTCTCCCTAAAGAATATTCTCTCTATAGATTTTTCTGTATTTGTATCTATTGGAAGTCCATCACTATCATAAAATAGTATCTCTGTAATAGCTGGATTCTCTGGTGATTGTCGGAAATGCACTCCAGCTACTGCATCTGTATTTGATAGTAGAAATCTCATAACAGGTAATGGCATAAGTTTTAAATCAACAACATTTAAGCCAGTACCAAGCAATCCACCTAAGAAAGAACGTTTTAACATTCTTGAAGCTCTATGGTAGTCCCTTGACATTAAAATTGTTTTTCCAACGGGTATTATACTTCCAAAACTTGCTGCCAGTTTAGCTACCATCTCATTTGACAGTTCTATATTTGTCCTTCCAGGTACTTTTCCACCTTCAAATATAGAAGACTTCCATCTATCTCCCCAAATTAAATTGCTACTTATTATTGAACCTTCTTCTATAGTTTTATTAGGCCATATTATTACATCTTTCTCAAAGTTAACGTTATCATCTATTTCACAACCTTCAGCGATTATAACACCATGTTCAGCTTTAATATTGTTACTTATATCATTGTTATTACATATTACAGCGTTTATAAAACCACAAGATTTACCTATATTAACATTCCACCATATAACACTATCTTTTATATAACTGTTTTCTTCAATAAAAGTATTTTTACCTATAACAACATTTTCAAGTTTTACATTTTTTGATATTTTTACGTTTTCATCAATTACTACTTTTCCTACTATTTCAGCATTTTCAGGTATGTCCTTTGTTTTTGTATAAAGAACACCTGAAGGATAAACTATTTTTTCCCCATCTATATCTAACTTAACTTTTCCTTCTAAAATATCTTTGTTTACTTCTCTATAGCTTTCCGGATTTCCTACATCTCTCCAATAACCTTTTGCATTATAACCGTATAGTGTTATCCCTTCCTTCATAAGTCTTGGAAAAAGGTCTTTACTAAAGTCAAATGGTATATTGTCTGGTATATAGTTTAGTATTTCTGGTTCTATTACATAAATACCTGTATTTATAGTGTCGCTAAAGACTTCACCCCATCCTGGTTTTTCTAAAAATCTTAATATTTTTCCTTCTTTGTCTGTTATTACAACACCAAACTGCAATGGATCTTCTACTGACGTTAATGTTATTGTTAGTTTTGAACCAACAGCATGATGAAAACCAATAATCTCTTTAAAATCAAAATCAGTAACTAAATCACCACTTACAACAATAAATCTTTCATCTAAATACTTTTGAGCTTTTTTTACTGCCCCAGCTGTACCATAATCATCGTCAGGTAAAACGTAATTTATTTTTACACCGAAATCTTTCCCATCTTTAAAATAGTTTTGTATAACTTCTGGTTTAAAGTAAAGTAATACTATAATCTCTTGAATACCTACAAATTTTAGACGTTTAATTATATGTTCCATCATTGGCTTATTTAGTATAGGAAGCATTGGTTTTGGTATGCTATTTGTTAGAGGTTGGATTCTTGTACCAAATCCGCCAGCCATTACTACTGCTTTCATATTTCCCCCCTAATTTTAGTGTAAAATAATTATAACACCATCAATGGGAGGTTTTTGTTTATGTATGATTTAGTAATTAAAAATGCTTGGGTTCTAACTCTGGATGAAAAATTTACAGAATATAAAAATGGCTTTATAGCTATAAGAGATGGAAAGATTGAAAAAGTTGGTGAAAGTATAGAAAATTTAGAAGCAAAAGAAGTTGTAGATGCAAATGGAAATATTGTATTGCCTGGATTTATAAATACACATACACATGCTGCTATGACATTACTTAGAGGTTATGGTAGTGATAATCCATTAAAAGTTTGGTTAGAGCAGTATATATGGCCTGTGGAAGGTAAGTTTGTAAGTTATGAATTTGTTAAAGATGGAACAGATATTGCTTGTTACGAGATGTTAAGAAATGGAATTACATGTTTTGTAGATATGTATTTTTATGAAAATGCTGTAGCAGATGCTATTAAAGAAGCTGGTATGAGAGGCGTGTTAACAACAGGTATCCTTGATTTTCCTACACCTGGAGCAAAAACACCAGAAGAAGGTATCCAAAAAACAGTAGATTTTATAAATCAGCATAAAAATGATAACTTTATATATCCGGCAATAGGACCACATGCACCCTATACATGTAATCCAAAAACATTAGAAAAAGCTATGGAAGTAGCTACAAACTACAATGTCTTATACCATATACACGTATCAGAAACGTTGCATGAAGTAGAAGATATAAAAAATAGGTATGGAAACACTCCCGTTAAACATTTAGACAATATAGGTGTTTTAAACGAAAGAGTTTTAGCTGCACATATGGTTCATCCAACAGAAGAAGAGATCGAAATTTTAGCAGAAAAAAAAGTAAAAATAGCTCACTGTCCAGAAAGTAATTTAAAATTAGCTTCTGGTGTTGCACCAGTACCAAAGATGTTAGAAAATAGTATTACAGTCTCGTTTGGTACAGATGGTACAGCTTCAAATGATGATTTAGATATCATAGGTGAACTTTCAACAGCTGCAAAACTCCATAAAGGTGTAAACTACGATCCTACAGTTTTAAATGCAAAACAAGTAATTGCTATGGCTACAAGAGATGCAGCAAAATCTATTTTACTTGATGACAAAATAGGAACTATAGAAACTGGAAAACTTGCAGATTTGGTTATTATTGATATAAACCAGCCACATCTTCAACCACTTTTTGACCCATACATTCAGATAGTTTACTCTGGAAAAGGTTCAGATGTAGATACTGTAATAATAAACGGAAGGGTTGTAGTTAAAAATAAGATAGTTCAAACAGTAGAAAAGGATAAAGTATTATATATAGCTAAAAAGTGGAGAGAAAGGATAATATCATAATGAAAAAAATTTTTATAGCTCTTGGTTTTTTAATATTTACTATTCTTTTATTTTTCTTTTTGAAAAATAACAATAAAGGTAAATACTTTAAAATAGAAAAAAAAGAGATTGTAAATGCAGTTTATGCATCTGGTTATATAGATAGTGAAAACAGTGTTATTATCAAATCTGAAGTTTCTGGATATGTAGAAAAAATATACGTTAAAGAAGGTGATATAGTAAAAAAAGGTGATGTCCTTGCCACTATATCAAACAAAACACTATTGGAAAATTTGAAAGAGATAGAATATCAACTTTCTTTATATAAAGAAAAACTAAAGGAAGATTCTGATTATAGAAGGCAGTTTTTAGAAAATATAAAGATAAAAGAAACAAATTATGAATACCTAAAAAATGTTTATGAAAGAAGGAAAAATCTTTATGAAAAAGGGCTAATATCAAAAGAACAGTTTGAAGAAATAACAAAAAATCTAAAAACAGCAAAAGAAGATTATGAAAGAACGTTATTGAACTACAAAGATAGTATAAAAGATATTGAATATCAGATAAAAACACTTTCAGCAAGAAAGAGTGAGATAGAGAAAGAAATTGATAAATACTATATAAAATCTCCTACTGATGGAACAGTCTTAAGAAAGTTTGTAAACGAAGGCGATTATATAAATAGTATGATGCAAACAAATCAACTATTCTCCATTGGAAATACACAAAAGTTAGAAACTGTTTTGTTTGTAGATGAAGAATATGTCCCACTTATAAAAGAAGGAATGGAAGTTCTTATTAAAATAGATTCATATCAAGATAAAATTTTTAAAGGTTATATTAAAACTATAGAGAGACAGTCTGATAGGAATTCAAGAACAGTAAAAGTAAAAACATTAGTAAACTATAATAAACCAGTTTTATTAAATATGACTGTTGAAGGTAATATAATCTTGTCTAAAACAGAAGGAATTTTGATACCTCAACAAGCATACAAAAGTGGTTATGTTGAAGTTTTAGAAAATGGGAAAAAAAGAAAAGTAAAAGTAGATGTTGAAAACAAAGATTACAATGGAATGCTTAGAGTATTAAATGGTTTAAAAGAAAATCAGATAGTTTATTACAATGAATAAAAATTTTTACCACATATGGTTTATATCCTTTAAACTCCTTTCAGAAAGAAAAAGGCAGACTATTGTTTCAATATTTGGTGTAGGAATAGGAGTAACTGCCTTTATTGTTATGGCTTCACTTATGAACGGTTTTCAAAAGTATTTTATAGAGCAAGCAATAGATTTAAATGCACATATTACCTTAAAAGTAAAACCAGAAGATGTTCCAGATAGAATAATAAAAATATACTTTGGAAAAAATATACTGGCAAATGTACTTGGTTCAAGACCAAAAGATGAAAAAGATAAGGTAGTAGGATACAAAGAAATCATAGAAAAATATTCACAAAATAAAGATTTTATAGGTGTAGCTCCTCATCTTACTACACAAGGTATAGTTAGTTATGGAACTACAATAAAATCAGCATCTGTTATAGGTATTGACCCTAAGCTTGAAAGAAAAACATCTGTTATAGATAAATTTATAGAAAACAAAAGATTAGATAGTTTAATATCTGATGAAAACAGTATAATAATTGGAAAACTATTAGCAAAAGACCTTGGTATTAATGAATTAGGTAAGAAAGTTATACTAACAACACCAAACGGAAACGTACATCTTTTTAAAGTAGTAGATTTTTTTAATTCAGGAATAACGAATTTAGATCAAACAAGAGTTTACGTTAACATAAGAGTATTACAGACACTTTTAAATAGACCTAACGAAGTTAATGAACTTATATTTAAAATAAAAGATGTAAATAAAGCTGAAAAGTTAGCAAAAATTATAAATAGTGAGACTAGTTATTATACAGAAAGCTGGCAGTTTGCATATAAAAACTTTCTACAAATTTTTAAAATTCAAAATTATATAACCTATATGATAGTTTTTGCTATACTTGTTGTGTCTGCATTTGGGATATTCAACATTATAATGATGATGGTAATGGAAAAAAAGAAAGATATTGCTATATTAAAAGCTGTTGGATTTGAAGATGAAGATGTAGTTAAAATTTTTACTTTACAAGGAGTGATTATAGGATTTTTAGGTTATATAATAGGTGCTATTATAGGCTATCTTTTGCAAGAATGGTTATCGGGTATACAACTGGACGTAGAAGGTTTAATTAGATCTAAAGGTTTTATATTAGATAGAAGTTATCTTTATTATGTTTATGGTTTTATTTTTTCAATATTCTTTTCTATACTTGCTTCATTTTATCCATCCTATAAAGCTTCAAAACTAAACCCTACAGATATATTTAGAAGTGGTGGTTAAATGTCTCTTTTAAAAGTTGAAAATATTAATAAGTTTATAGGTAAAGAGCATATTTTAAAAAATATATCACTCACAATAAATGAAGGTGAGTTTGTTGCTATAATAGGACCTTCTGGTTCTGGGAAAAGTACATTACTTTACCTACTTGGCTTACTTGATATACCTACAGAAGGCAATGTTTATATTCAGTCTAAAAAAGTAGATTTTAAAGATAGAAAACATCTTTCTTTATTGAGAAATGAAAAACTTGGTTTTATTTTTCAATTTCATTATTTAATAAACGAACTTTCTGCTTATGAAAATGTTATGGTACCAATTTTAAAGTCTGGTAGAGATATAAAATTAGCTAAAGAGATAGCTTTTAATAATTTAGAAAAACTTGGACTTAAAGGTAAGGAGCATAGAAAACCTTTTGAGTTATCAGGTGGAGAGCAGCAGAGAGTCTCAATAGCAAGAGCTATATCAAATAACCCGATTTTATTAGTAGCAGACGAACCAACTGGAAATTTAGATTCTAAAAATACAGAGATAGTTATGGATATTTTCGAAAACCTAAATAAAGAAGGTAAAACTATTGTAATGGTTACCCACGATTTGGAACTTACTACAAAAGCAACAAGAATTATTAAAATAAAAGATGGAGAAATTATTGAAGATATAAAGAAAAGTTAATATATAATATTGTAATAAAAAACAGGGAGGCATCTTGTGGATATAACTACAATTGGTGGTATAATTGCAGCATTGGTTTTATTTGCTGTTGGAGATATATTAGAAGGAGGAAATCCAGCTGGGCTTATTCATATATCATCAATCATCATTGTTGTACCAACGACATTATCAGCAGCTGCTGTTGCTACTAAGCAAAAATATGTTGCAGCAGCATATAAAGAACTAAAAATAGTATTTGGTAACCCTCAATTAAATCCAGAAGAGACATTAGAACAGATTATAAAAATGGCTGAAAAAGCTAGAAAAGAGGGCATCTTAGCTATAGAAGCTGATATAGGAAACATAGAAGATACATTTTTTAGAAAAGGTCTTCAGATGCTTGTTGATGGCTTAGAGCCAGAAGTGATAAGAGAACGTATGGAACTTGAAATAGGTGAAATAGAAGAATATTATGAAGGAGCTGCTAAATATTGGATAACAGCTGGTGAAACAACACCAGTTTTTGGTTTAGTAGGTGCAGTTATGGGACTTATTTTAGCACTAAAAAGGTTAGAGAATCCTGTAGAGATGGCGGAAGGTATTGCAGGTGCATTTACAGCTACAGTTACAGGTATTGTATCCTCTTATCTATTATTTGGTCCTTGGGGACATAAAATGAAAGCAAAAGCTAAAGATATTATAAAAACAAGAGAGATGATTTTGGAAGGCATTATAGGTATAGCTTTATCTAAAAACCCTAAAATGCTTAGAGAACAGCTTATGATCTATACCGGAAAATCTGAGTCTCAAGAGGCTTAAATAATGGCAAGGAAGAAAAAACACGAAGAACATTGGGCTGGGGAAAGGTGGGCTGTTCCTTATGCAGATTTCTTAAGTTTACTACTTGCTCTTTTTATTGCTTTATTTGCTATATCGACTATTGACAAAAAAAAACTTGCATCTTTCGTAGAAGCTATATCTGCTGCTTTTCAATTTAAGCCCATATCAACCTCTGCACCACCTTCAATTATTGAAGGTGTTGGTGTAAAGCAAAAAAGAGAAGATTTAAAAAAGAAGATTGAGCAGAGAGTTAGAGAAATAATAAAACAGTTGAATTTAGAAGGAAAGGTAACGGTAGAAAGTATACCTGCTGGAGTAAGGATAAGAATATTAGATTATATACTTTTTCCACCATGTAGTGTTTATATAAAAGAAGAAGATAGAAAATTATTAGATGAGATTTCTAAAATAATAAAAGAATCTAAACTTCCAGTAGAAGTAGAAGGACATACAGATAGTATCCCACCTGGTAGTGGATGTATGTATCCTTCAAACTGGGAACTTTCAGCTGCAAGAGCTGCTTCAGTTGTAAGACATCTAATATATTCAAACGATCTTCCACCTTATCTATTTAGTGCAGTAGGTTATGCAGATACAAAACCTATGGCTCCAAACACTTCCGAAATAGGCAGAAGTATGAATAGGAGAATAGAAATAAACCTTATAACAGGAACAGATAAAGAGCCTTTTGTTAAAGAACAAGAAACATTCCAATACAGTGAAAAAAAGAATGAATAAAGAAAGACTGATTAAAATTAAAGACTTTCAGTTAAATCCATTAAAAAAACAACTTTCAGAAATACAATTTAAAATTCTGAGTATAGAAAGTGTTATACTTTCATTAGAAAACGAAATTGATCAGGTTTATAAAATTGATAGTCAAGATATAATTATTTTAAAACAAAAGTTAGATTATATTTTATACTTAAAAGAAAATATAAAAAATTTACAAACTATAAAAAAACAGCTTGAAGTCCAAAAAGAAGAGATTTTAAAAGAAATAGCTTATAAAAATGCAGAGAAAAAAGCAGTAGAAAAATACTTTTCTTTAAAAGAAAAAAGTTTAGAAAAGAAAAAAAATCTTAAAGAGATGGTGGAAGCAAATGAGATATTTAATAGGAATCTTATTATTAATAAACTTTAGTTTTGCTCAAGTAGAAGAATTAAAAAAAGAAGCAGAAAAATTGAAGCAAATCAGAGAAGAGATAAAACTTAACTATCAGAAAAATCAAGCTGTATTAGAGCAGATTAGAAAAGAAAGGGAAGCTTTAGAAATACTAAAAAAGGAGATTGAAGAAAGTAAGAAAAAAGTACAAGAAGAAAGATATAAAAAACTTGCAAAAGTTTTTGAAAAGATGGATCCAGAGTTAGCAGGTGAAAAATTTTCTAAAATGGAAAATCCAGAAGATGCAGCATATATTCTTTACAACATGAGTGAAAAGAAAGCAGCTAATATACTAAACAACACAGATCCTGTTATGGTAAATAAAATTGTAAAGATATTAACTAATCTTAAAAATGCTAAATAGATAGTCTTTCAGTTTTATAAAATTTCTTTCATTTTGATTATATTTATACTCTTTTAGTATCTCTATTAAATCTTCAGTATGTGGAAAACCTCTTTTTATAAACTGAACCAAATTTAAAACATTTTTTGGATTTAAACTTTTTTTTGCCCTTTCAAAATCTATCAGATAAACATTTAAATCTTTATCAACTAACACATTTGTATAAGGTTTATGCATCTCACCCTTATCTATCTTTAAAGTATCTAGTATATAAGCTTGTTCTAGCAGATTGTCTATGATTTTCCAATAGTTTTGATTGTCTAAAACTTCATTTAGATGTTTCCCATCTATAAAATCATATGCTATAAAATCTTCTCCAGAGAATCTCAATTGATTACCTATCCCAAATTTATTAACAATACTTAAAATATGTGCTTCTTTTTGGATAGGATGTTTATGAATGTCAGATAAAGCTACTTTAAACGATAATGGTTTATCATCTACATAGCCTTTATATACTTTTCCTCTCCAACCTTCTCCTATCTGTTCTAAATCTTTAATGCTATTTAAAAACTCTTTAAATTTCACTTACCTATATGACTCCAAATTTCATTGTCTATATTATGTAAAACATATTCAGGGCCATTTATTTTTACAACATATTTACCATCTATATTCAAAATATTTCCTTTCTCATCTTTTTCATATGTAACTTGAACCACAAGATCTTTTCCTTTGTAGATTTTAAACCCTTCTTCTGTTTCTTCAAGCTTATCAAATCTCAACATGTTTGATTGTTTTTTTAAAACATCTTTTATCATCTCTTTAGATGGAAATGATACTATTCTTTCTGATATCTCTTCATTATAATGTCTATCATTTATCCATACCAAGATAGCAAAAACTATTATTGTTAAATCTATAAATCCAAATGTTATGCTATATTTAATATTGCCTTTAAAGAAAAAATAAATTGTTAAAACTGTTAAAGAAATTATTAAAGTAAGTGTTATTTTCTTTAACATTATTCATTTCCTCTCATTATTTTTACATTTTTAGGTAAACTAAAATCTATATTTATATTATTTTTGTAGTATTTAAAATCTTTAAATTCTATTTCAAGTATATTGTCTTCCCTATCTATAACTTTAATTTTTTTAATAACTAAATCACTATTTTGAATATTTAGTACAACTTTAGAAATTTCATTACTGTTTTTTGGTATCAAAATTAACGACGTTTCTTCATCATCTTTTTTTGTAGAAATATCAAAACTATTTGCTAACGGTTTATTTTTTAATATAGTTTCAAAAATTTCAGCTATTATAAGACTATTATCTGTTTTTGAAACTATAGCTTGGTTTTCATCTGGAGTATATAAAATAGTTTCTTCTTTGTTTACTAAAACAACCTGCCTAAATGGTTTAAAATATTCTATTTTTAGAATAAAGGGTTTTGAACCTGCAATATTACCATTGAATATTTCTGGATTTTTAAATCCACTTTGATATAATTTCTGTACAAAACTTCCTTTAATGCTTTGAATTTTATATAAATTTTTTTGGAAACGATCTAAGATTTCATAAGCAAAAGAAATATTAAAAAGAAGAAAAAGAATAAGAAAAATTTTTCTCATCAGTATAACCACATAGCTAATTTTTTTCTATATTCTTTTGTAAGTGAATGAGATTCTCCAAGTAATGTAAATATTGCTACCATGGCTTTCCTTGCCCCATCATCCTTATAATTTCTATCTTTTTTAACAACTTCTAAAAATAGTTTTAAAGCTTCTTCAAAATTTTCTTCAACTGCAAAACAAGCTGCTTGAGCATATAACATTCCAACTTCTGAATCTGCATTTTTTTCTTCACAATCTTTTTTAAGTTGGATAAACTCTTTCAATGCTACAGCTTGAGAATAATATTCTTTATCGTACTCTTTTACTTTATTTAGAATTTCCATAGCTTCTTCTAATTTGTTCATTTTTATTAAAAATTTTGAAGCTTCTATTATTAATTTTTTATTTTCAGGATATTTATTAATGGCTTCTATAAAAAGTTTATAAGCTTCTCCTCTATTCCCAGAAAGAGTAAGTATTTTTGTTTCTTCTATGATTTTATCTGCTTGAGATTTTATATATTTACTGATTATATTTCTAACTTGACTTTCTGGAAGTGCACCTACAAATTTATCTACTACTTTACCATCTTTTATAATTCTAACATCTGGGATACCATGAATTCCAAACTCTTGAGCTATATCAGGGTTTTCATCAGTATTAACTTTTGCAAGTATAAAACCAAATTCATTAGATAATTTCTCTAAAATAGGTTTTAACGCTCTACATGGACCACACCATGGAGCCCAAAAATCTATTACAACTACATTTTCATAAGATTTTTCCATAACCTCAGAGAAGTTATCAGATGTTACATCTATTATCATATCTTATCTCCTTTTATAATTTTATATTAATAATTATTATAGCTTAATGAAAAAGAATTTAGTTTATAATTCTAAAGTTTAACATGTATAAACAATTTATGCATTCTTATAGTTAAAACAATTAGTTTTAGATATAATAAACGATAAATCAGATTTAGATATAAAGGTATCCCGATTTATAAATAGTTTAGCTAAGTTAATTATCGAAGTAGGTAAGTTAATTGGTTTACCTGTAGGATTAACAGGTGGTGTATTTCAGAATAAAGCACTTTTAGAAAAAGTTTTAGAATTATCTGAAAAGGAAAAAATAAAAATCTTACTACATAAAAATG
>JBBIPN010000029.1:0-15458 GCA_037442825.1 Sulfurihydrogenibium sp.
TTTCGAACCCGGCAGTTAAGCCCACCAGCGCCCATGATACTGATCGGGAGACCGATCGGGAAAGTAGGTCGACGCCAGGACTTTTATCTATCTATCCCCATCCTACTTAACTTTCTCTACATTGAAACCCCATCTATTCCTAATATTTTTGCAGCTTTAGTTTTATTCCAATTTATACTTTCTGAAGTATTTATTATTTTCTTAATATCTTCTTTACAGTTATCCCCCTTAATGAGGTATGATAAAGTTTTTGCTTTATCATTTATTAATTTTATGTTTTTATTTTTATCTATAAATATTACGCCATCATTTTAGGACTTCCTTCAAAAGGAAGCATATATTTTATTGCTGTAATCATAGATCCTTTAAATTTAAGTCTTTTTGTGAGTATGGTAGCTTTTGCCCCCATCTCTACTTTTGCTAATATATTACAATTGTCAAAAGTAGCCTACATTAATGTTGTAACAATATTGAGCTGTTGCAGATTTTAAATTTGCTATTAAAATGCTGTGCTATAATAAAAACAAAAAATAAAGGGGTAATGGATGTTTCCTATAATTAAGCCAATAGAAGAACGTGTTTTTAAAATATTCTTTGATGATCCTTTTATATCTCCTGTAATTGTTAAGAATGAAGAAGAATTTAAATCTATAGTAGGAAGTTTATTATCAAAAGGTAAAAATGAAGTTGCAAAGGAACTTACACAGCAGTGGGTAAATTTAAATAAACAGCATTTTAAGATTAACTATCATGGAAAGTTTTTAAACTTAGGTGTAAAAACTGCTATTATGGGAATTGTTAATGTCACCCCTGATTCTTTTTCCAATGGAAGTCAAGATTACAAAGATATTAATAAAATTTTAAATATTGTAGAAAATATGCTTGAAAATGGAGCAGATATTATAGATGTAGGAGGAGAATCTACAAGACCAAAAGCTGATCCAGTACCTTTAGAAGAAGAGATTGATAGAGTTATTCCTGTTATAAAAGCAATAAGAAAAGAGTTTGGCGATAGATTTTTACTTTCAGTAGATACTTATAAATCTACTGTTGCTGATATATCGATAAATGAAGGTGCAGATATTGTTAATGATATTAGTGGAATGACATTTGATGCAAAAATGGTAGATGTTGTTGCAAAACATGACTGTTTAGTTGTTGTTAATCACATAAAGGGGACACCTAAAACGATGCAAGAAGATATTTATTATGATGATGTTGTATTAGAAGTTATACAGTTTTTAAAAAAACAAATTGAATATGGAATATCTAAAGGAATTAAACCAGATAGATTTATAATAGATCCAGGTATAGGGTTTGGAAAAAATGTAGAACATAATGTGGAGATAATCAAAAGATTAGAAGAGTTTAAAATACTTGGAAAACCTGTTCTTATAGGAATATCAAGGAAATCCTTTTTAAATGTTATACTAAAAAATCTATTAACAAAAAAAGATGTTACACCTAAAGAGAGATTAAATGCAACATTTGGTGCCACAGCTTATGCCGTTATGAAAGGTGCCCACATAGTAAGAGTTCATGATGTTAAAGAAACTGCCGAATTTTTAACTATATTAGATACAATTAAAGGGTATAAAATTGAATAAATTCCAAGAATTATTATACATATTTGATAGCATAAAATTAAATGATATATTAGATATCTTTATTGTTGCTATCATTATATACTACCTTCTTAAGTTTTTAGCAGGAACAAGGGGATGGCAAATACTTATTGGTTTATTGATTTTATTGTTATTCTGGATAAATGCTAAAATCTTTGAGCTTAAAACATTAGAATGGGTGTTTGAAAATTTATGGAGCATAGGTATATTTTTAGTTGTTGTTTTATTTCAACCTGAACTAAGAAGAGTATTAGCAAAGCTTGGTGAAAAGGGTATTTTTAGATTTTTAATTCCTTCAAATAAAAAAATTGTAGATGATATTATAAGATCTGCAATTTTTATGGCTGAGAGAAAGATAGGTGCTTTAATAGTATTTGAAAGGTCTATAGATTTAACAAATTATATTGAAGGCTATGTTAAAATCAATTCAGAAGTTACACCTGAAATTATTATATCTATTTTTACACCACAGACACCTTTACATGATGGAGCAATCATCATAAAAGAGAAGAAAATAGCCTTTGCAAGAGCATTTTTACCTTTAACAGTGTCAACAGGTTTACCAGAAAATTTAGGTACAAGACATAGAGCTGCAGTAGGTATTTCAGAGGAAACAGACGCAGTTACTTTAGTTGTTTCCGAAGAAAGGGGAGAAATATCTTTAACTGTTGATGGAAAAATTTATAAAAATATAGATGTATTAATACTTAGGAAAAAGTTATACAAACTCCTTGAAATTGAAAAACCTTCTACTTTTGAGATTTTAAGAAAAAAATTAAAAAAGGTAAAAGATGAAGTTAAAGAAAATATATAAAAAATTGAAATTGACAGTTTTTAATAATCTTCATTTAAAATTACTATCTCTTTTTGTTGCATTTTTATTATGGCTTAATGTTGCATCTTTTTCAAAAACAAAATATCAAATTCATAGTTATGTTGATATAGTTAATCTTCCAGAGAATTTGGAAATAGTAAAAATTAAACCAGAGAAAGTTAATATTATACTTGAGGGAAGAAAAAACAATATTAATAGTAAGTTAACAGATATTGCAGTGTACGTTGACGGTAAGAAATTAAAAGTTGGTAGAAATAAAGTATCTGTAAATGTTTTTGTACCTACGAAAGATTTAACACTTATTTCTGTTGAACCTGAAAGTGTTATAATATTTACTCGTAAAAAAATTAATTTAGAGGAATAAAATTGGAAGTATTTGTAGAAGATTTAAATCAAAATGTAGAAATTAAAGAGTATTCAACATTAAAAGATGTTTTAGTTAATTTAAATGGAAAGTTTAAAGATGTTATAGGTGGTATATTTGAATCTGAGATTATAGATCTTCATACCCCAATTACGAAAGAAGGTAGATTAAAACTTTTAACAAAAAAAGATAAAGAAAGTTTAGAGATATTTAGACATTCGCTGGCTCATATTATGGCTCAAGCATTGAAGGAACTTTATGGTGATAAAAATGTCCATTTAGGTATTGGTCCAACTACAGAAAATGGTTTTTACTATGATGTAGAAATAGAAGGTAAAAGATTAACAGATGAAGATCTGCCTGTTATTGAAGAAAAAATGAAAGAGATAATTAGAAAAGGTTATGAGATAATAAGAGAAGAAATAAATCGTGAAGATGCAACAAAGTTTTTTGAGAATAAAAAAGAGATATACAAAATTGATATTATAAAACATAACATACCTGAAAATGAGCCTATAACAGTATACAAACAGGGAGATTTTGTAGACCTATGTAGAGGTCCACATTTACCATCTACAGATAAAGCAGGTTATTTTAAGTTAGTTTCTGTATCTGGTGCATACTGGAGAGGAAAAGAAACAAATCCAATGCTACAAAGGATATATGGAGTAGCTTTCTGGAGTGAAAAAGAACTTAAAGATTATCTTAATATGTTGGAAGAAGCAAAGAAAAGGGACCATAGAAAAATTGGTAAAGACTTAGAACTATTTTTAATAGATGAAGAAGTTGGTGGTGGATTAGCTATATGGTTACCAAAAGGCGCGATTATAAGAAAAGAAATTGAAGATGATTGGAAAAAAGAACATTTAAAAAGAGGTTATCAGTTAGTTTATACGCCACATGTAGGTAAAGAACACCTTTGGCAAACAAGTGGTCATTTATCTTTTTATCAGGAAAATATGTATCCAAGAATGCAAATAGAAGAAGAAGGTTACTATGTAAAACCGATGAACTGTCCATTTCACGTTGAAATTTATAAATCTAAACAGAGAAGTTATAGAGAATTACCAATAAAACTTGCTGAACTTGGAACTGTTTATAGGTATGAAAGAAGTGGAGCTTTACATGGTCTTATGAGAGTTAGAGGATTTACTCAAGATGATGCACATATAATATGTAGAGAAGATCAAGTAGAAAATGAAATAAAAGATGTTTTAAACTTTGCACTTGATACATTAAGATCTTACGGCTTTAATGAGTTTGAGATTTATTTATCAACAAGACCAGAAAAGTCAGTTGGTGATGATAGAATGTGGGAAGTTGCTACAAACTCTCTTAAAAAAGCAATAGAGTCTACTAGTTTAGATTATAAAATAGATGAAGGTGGTGGAGCATTTTACGGTCCAAAAATAGACGTAAAAATAAAAGATGCAATAGGTCGAATGTGGCAATGTTCTACTATACAATTTGATTTTAATTTACCAGAACGTTTTGATATGTATTACATAGGTGAAGACAATAAAAGACATAGACCTTACATGATCCATAGAGCTATTTTTGGATCTATCGAACGATTTATAGGTGTTTTAATAGAGCATTATGCTGGATTTTTACCACTTTGGTTATCTCCAGTTCAAGTAAAAATTATTCCTATTGCTGATAAACATATACATTATGCCCAAAATGTAAAATCAAAACTAAATGAGTATAACATTAGAGTCGAAATAGATGATAGAAGTGAAAGGATGAATAAGAAAATAAGAGATGCTGAACTTCAAAAAATACATTTTATGTTAGTAATTGGCGACAAAGAGATAGAAAATAATAGTGTAGCTGTAAGGGAAAAAGGAAAGCAGGGAACGGAAGTTTTATCTATAGATGATTTTATATCTAAAATAAAAAATCTTATTGAAGAAAAGAGATAGGAGATAAAAATGTTAGATAAATTTTTAGGTATGTTTTCTAATGACATTGGTATTGATTTGGGAACTGCAAATACACTTATATTTGTGAGAGGGAAGGGGATTGTTTTAACTGAACCTTCAATTGTTGCTGTTGATAAATCTATAAATAAAGTTTTAGCAGTTGGTAAAGAAGCTAAAGAAATGATAGGTAAAACACCAGAGCATATTCAAGTTATTAGACCTTTAAAGGATGGTGTTATTGCCGATTTTGATACTACACAATCTATGCTTAAATATTTTATACAAAAAGTACATACAAATTTCCCACTGTCTAAAATTATAAATCCAAGACCAAGGGTCATTATAGGGGTACCTTCCGGTATTACTACTGTTGAGAAAAGGGCTGTTATAGATGCTGCAAAGCAAGCTGGTGCAAGGGAGGTTTATCTTATAGCAGAACCAATGGCAGCAACTATTGGTGCAGGATTACCAATAGGACAGCCAAGTGGTAATATGATCGTTGATATAGGTGGAGGAACATCAGAGATAGCCGTTATTTCTTTATCTGGTCTTGTTATATCTAATTCTATAAGAGTTGCTGGTGATGAGATGAATGAAGCTATTGTTAATTACTTGAAGAGAAATTATCATATATTAATAGGAGAACAAACAGCTGAGAATATAAAAATAAACTTAGGCTCTGCGTATCCTTCAGACAGAGATAAGCAAACTATAGAGATACGTGGTAGAGATATGGCTGGTATGCCACGTAGTATTGTTATAACAGGTAAAGATATAAGAGAAGCTTTAGAAGATGTCATTGTTCAAATAGTTAATGCTGTAAAATCTACATTAGAAAAAACACCTCCAGAACTTGCAGCAGATATCGTTGAGAGGGGAGTAGTCTTAGCAGGTGGTGGTTCTCTTATATATGGTCTTGATAAAAGAATAAGAGAAGAAACAAACCTACCAGTTGTATACTGTGAAGATCCACTTACAGCTGTTGCAAGAGGTATTGGCAAAGCTTTACAAAGTATAGAACTTATAAAAAGGGTTTCAATGAAGTAAGTTGAGATTATTTACAAAAAAATCTACTTTTATTGTCTTTTTAACTGTTTTAATTTTAATCGTTTCTTTTTTATTTATTAGTAAATTGAAATTTATACCTTTAAATATCTTATATCCGTTTCAATATAGTGTTAATTTTGTAATAGGAACTTTTGATAGTTCTTTAAAACTACTAAAAGATAAAAAAGAGTTAATAAATAAAGCAAATAAATTAGAATTAGAAAATCAGAAGTTAAAGCTTGAGATTATAAAATATCAAAATGAAATCGAAAATATGAAAAAGATTATGCCTATAATCTCTTTTGTGGATAAATATCAGATAAAAGATTATACTATAGCTAAAGTTATTGGATTTTCGCCAGATAACTGGAATCGATTTTTTTATATAGACAAAGGGAAAAATGATAATGTAAAAATAGGAGATTTAGTTATATCCAATGGTTACCTTATAGGTATTGTAGAAGTTGTAGGTAGTTATTCTTCAGAGGTTATGTCGATATCTGATAGAAACTTTAAGATATCTGTAAGAACAAGAAAAACACAAGAAATATGTTTTTTCCAAGGTTTAGGAAATAGAAAAGGAATTTTAAAGTATGTTAGACCAGAGCAAGATATAAGGGTAGGAGACATTTTAGAAACTACAGCAGTAAACTCTGAAGCTCTAGAAGGTATACCTATAGGTATTATAAGAAAGATAGCTCCAAAGGAAGGAGAATTTTTTAGAGAAGTTGAGATTGAAACATTTTACTATCCTTACAATTTAAATTACGTTTTGGTAATAAAGAGATGATTTACTGCTTAAAATATATTTTATTTGGATTATTTTTAATCGTTATCCAATCTACCGTTATATTTAATATTTTAGGTTTTGTAATTATACCAGATATTTTTTTAGTTTATCTTTTTTGGTTATCTATAACAAAGGAAGAAAACATTCTAAAGACTGTATCTTTCATAGGAGGTATGTTTTTAGATACGTTAAAACCAGATTTTAGTTTTATAAATGTATTTAGTTATTTTAGTATCGCTTTTATTATTATAAAGTTCAAAGAAAAGATAGTAATATCTAACTTCTTAATAAGATTTTTTTTAATTTCTTTTTTGAGTTGTTACCTAATATTTTTTAAAGAGATAGAGATATATGTTGAAAGTAAAATTATTTCTATTGATTACTCCCAGATTGTATTTTATTATATAACAAACCTTGCTATGATGTATTTTATTTATTACTATGAACTGTTTTTAAGTGAAAATTATGTTTAAGATAAACAGACTAACGTTTCTAATAACTTTACTGTTGATATTTTATACAGTTATTTTGGGGAGACTTTTTTATCTTCAAATAATAAAAGGTAAATATTATAGAGAAATTTCAAATAAAAACTATATAAAGATTTTTTATTCAAATCCTCCAAGAGGGAAGATTTACGACAGAAATGGTGTTTTGCTTGCTTATGACATACCTACTTATAACTTGGTAGCTCTACCATCTATAATTAAGAATAACTACTCTATGGATGAAGTTAAAGAAAATCTAAAAATGTACCTAAATATTGACTTAGAACAAAATATTTACAAAATAATAAAAAATAATAAGTTTCCAACAGTAATCTTAAAGAAAAATTTAACTCTTAAAGATGTTGAGAATTTTTACAATTATAGTTATTTATTTAATGGCTTTTACTTGGAAGTTGTCCCAAAAAGGATGTATACAGAAGAAGCTAATTATCTTTCTCATATTATTGGATATGTTGGATATCCAGAAAAAGAAGAATTAGAAAAAAATCCAAATTTATCACCTAATATGCTTGTTGGGAAAACAGGTGTTGAAAAAATTTTTGATTCTATTTTAAGAGGTGAATCAGGACAAAAAGCGGTTTTGGTAGATGCATTTGGAAGACAAAAAAAGATTTTATGGGAAAAAGATCCTAAAAAAGGAAATGATATTTATTTAAGTATAGATATAAGAATTCAGAAGATAGTTTATGAAAGTTTTAAAAATATAGGTGTTCAGTCTGGTGCTGTTGTCCTTGCTGATCCAAATACATATGAAATATTAGCTATGTTAAGTTATCCAACCTATAATCTACAAAAATTTTACGAAGGTTTTAGTAATGAAGAATGGACAGAATTAATAAAAAATAAATATAAACCTTTAATTAATAAAGTATTTCTCGGTAGGTATCCACCAGGTTCTATATACAAACCTATAGTTGGTTTAGCAGCTTTAGAAAAAGGAGTAATATCACCAAATACAAGAATACTTAGTGGATCAGATTTTAGAATTGGAAGATGGGTTTATAGAAATTGGGATAAAAGAGGATGTGGATTTATAAATATCTCACAAGCTTTAGAAATGTCTTGTGATACATTTTTTTATCAAATAGGTCTAAAATTAGGTGTAGACAACATTGTAAAATATACAAAACTTTTTGGAATTGGTGAAAAATTAAATTCAGATTTGGAATTTAAAGAAGCTATAGTTCCAAATAGAGAATGGAAAAGAAAAGTTTTAAAGCAAGGATGGTTTCATGGTGATACTGTAAATTTAAGTATAGGGCAAGGCTATTTATCTATAACACCTTTTGATGCTACTAAAATAATTGTAACTATAGCAAATGGTGGAAAAGTTTTTAAACCTAATATATTAAGAGCATATTTTGATAACAAATCTCAAAAACTTGTTCATATTAAGCCTACATTAATTAGAATAATAAAAATAAAGCCTTGGAATTTAGATGCTATAAGATATGGAATGTATTTAGTTGTTTATGGACCACAAGGTACAGCAAAATCTTTAAAGACTGTTCCAGTTTTAAATGCTGGAAAAACAGGAACTGCACAAGTTTATTCATATATAACAAGACAAAAAAAACATAGTAAATGGGAATTAAGAGACCATGCTTGGTTTATGGATTTCGCTCCTTATAATAACCCTAAAATAGCAGGTGTTGTATTTGTTGAACATGGTGAAAGTGGTGGTAAAGTTGCAGCCCCTATAATGGCAAATATATTAAGTATTATATTTAAACAAAGGGTTATAGAGTAGATAGATGGGAAATCTTGTTAGTAAATTTAAAGAGTTAGATCTTTTAGTTTATTCAGTTTCTATTTTTTTACTTGTATGGAGTGTTTTTAATATATATAGCGCATCTTATCATGAATATTCTAATCTTTATATAAAACAGATAATTTTTGCTAGTTTATCTTTTTTAATAATAACATTTATACCTTTTTCTCTAAATTACCATAAACTTTTAGATCTTTCTTTTTATATGTATGTTTTTACAGTATCACTCTTAATAGCTGTAAAATTTTTTGGTAGCTCTATTTTAGGTGCAAAAAGATGGATTAATTTAGGTTTTTTCCAACTTCAACCCTCTGAAATTGCTAAGTTATCTCTAATAGTCTTTACAGCTTATTTACTATCTCATATAAAATTTCCATTATCATTTAAAGATTTTCTTAAAATTATTGGATTCGGTCTGGTATATTTTGTTCTTATTTATTCTCAACCAGATTTAGGAAGTGCATTACTTGTTTTATTACCTGTTATTATTATGATTTTTCTTGCTAAATTTAGCTTGAAATATATTATTAGTTTTTTATTAGGATTTATCTTAATAAGTCCTTTCCTTTGGCATCATTTAAAGGATTATCAAAAAAATAGAATAATAGCCTTTTTAAATCCTGAAATTGATCCAAAAGGTATAGCATATCACATTATACAATCTAAAATAGCTATTGGTTCTGGTATGCTGACAGGAAAAGGGTATCTACAAGGTTCACAATCAAAGTACTACTTTTTACCAGAACAGCATACAGACTTTATATTTGCAACGATCGGGGAAGAATGGGGATTTATAGTTTCTACATTTTTAATAACATTGTATTTTATTTTGACGTTAAGAATTTTTTATATTGGTATGAAAGTAAATGAAATTGCTGGTAAATTTATATGTTATGGGGTAGCATCACTTATAGGTTTTCAAGCTTTTATTAATATTGCTATGAATCTTGGAATTGCTCCTGTTGTAGGTGTTCCTTTACCATTTTTAAGTTATGGTGGTACTGCTTTAATAATCTTTAGTTTTATGATTGCTTTGGTTTTGAATATAGATAGAATTAATAGGCAATCTAAATTTAAGTTTTATAGTAGTGAGGTATCTAATTATTGATAGATCTAAATGAGTTAGAAAAAATACAGATAGAGTTATCTAAGCAGATTTCATTAAAAGATAAAATAGATGTTAAATATATAAGATATGTTGCTGGAGTTGATACAACGTTTTTAAATCCTTACGAAAATCCTACTAAAGCTCTATCCTGTATTACCGTTGTAGATATAAAAAATTTTGATGTAGTAGAAACTGTTTATGGAGAAAAAGAAATAGATTTTCCATATATCCCAACATTTTTAGCTTTTAGAGAATTACCTTCTATTATGGAAGCTTATAAGAAATTAACATCTACGGTTGATATTTTTATAATAGATGGTCAAGGTATACTTCACCCAAGAAAAATGGGGATAGCTTCTCACTTTGGTGTTATCACTCAAACTGTTTCGATAGGTTGTGGAAAATCTCATCTTTATGGCTACTATAAAGAACCAGAAAATAAAGATATGGCTTTTGATTATATTTATGGTAAAAATGATAAAAAACTTGGATATGTTTTACGAGTAAAGAAAAACACAAAACCTATATTTATATCGCCAGGCAACAACATATCAATAGAAAGTTCTCTCTATGTTATAATAAAATCTATAAATAAGTATAAACTTCCTATTCCAGTTAAATATGCTCATAATAATCTATCAAAACTTAGAAAAAAATTGATTGACGGAGGATAGTATGGCTGAGGAAAAAAAGGCAATTATTGAACTTACAGATAATAAATTTTTAGGTAAAATGGAAAACAAAGATTTCGTTTTAAATTTAACAGAGACTACCTTTAACGCAACAGACTTAATGCTTTTATCAATAGGATACTGCTTTGGTATAACTGTAGATGCTTATGCAAAACATAAAGGGTTAAATATATCTAATTTAAAAATAAACGTAAAAGGAAAAAAACATGATTCCGAAAATAGATATGAAAAAATTGAAATTGAACTTTCTTTTGATGGAGATTTAACACCAGAACAAAGAGAAAGGGTAATTGTTATTGGGAAGAGAGGTTGTACAGTAAGTAATTCAATGCTAAAATCTCCAGAAATTAATGTTATTCTTAAGTAAGGAGTAGAACAATGGAAGCTGTTTTTTTAGGAATTATAGCCTTTTCAATGTTATTTATAGCGATTTTTGCTTTAGTGAGAACTATTGTTTTTGTTATTGTAATGCTGAAGTTGAAAAATTTTCTTGAAGAAGTAAGATTAGATTACTATAAAAACATTTCACCAAAAATTGTTGATCTTTTAGACAGTTTTAAGAATTTATCGATTTTATTTAAAGTTTTTAGTTTTTTTAGGAGAAAAAATGAGAAAAAATAGCTTATATTTTTATTATTTATATTTTTAGTTGGTTTTATTGCCGGATTTGTACTAAGTTTAAAAAGAAAACTTATATTAGAGAAAATTAAAGATATAGAAAATAAGGTTAAAAGTTCAGATTTATCAGATAGATTAAAAGAAAGTTTTCAAAAGATATTAGATATTATGAATAGTTTACTAGAAGATAAAACCAATGTTGCAAAAGAAAATGAAGAGCATATACTTAATATTGTATGGAGAAAAGATAAAGAGATTAGAAAAAATAATTAAATCATAGGAGGAAAAAGATGAGAAAATCTACTTTATTATTAGCTATCAGTTCTGTTGTGGGAGCTGTAGGAGCTTATTTTGCTTATAAAAGAAAAGATGAGATTTTAGCAAAACTATCTGAAGTTCAAGAAACATTAAAAGAAGCAGAACTAACGGAAAAAGCAAAAAATGCTTTAAATGAAGCAATAGAAAAACTATCTTCTTTTGTTAAAAAGAGTGAACATTTGACAGAAGAAGAAAAGGCTAAAGAAATCCAAGAATTAGAAGAAAAAGTTAAAAAGTTAGAAGAAGTGGTAAAAACTGAAGGATAAAAAAAGGTATTTAAGAGAAGGTTTAAACCTTCTCCTTATTTTTTTCTATTGCATAAGGGACTATTTTAAATATAACTATGGTTATCATTCTTCTGCTTTAACTTTCTATTTTCTGATGGCTTTATTCCCAATATTAGTTTTTATCATTTCTGTAGTTTCTATATTTTCTTTTTTAAGTATATCGGAAGTTTATTATGTTTTGTATAAGTTGTTTCCAAGTATTGCAGATAAAGTTTTAGATTTAATAATGAATACTGCCCATTCAAAAATTTTGGCTGGTTCATTGTTGATAAATATAATTTTATCTTTTTATTTCTCTAAAGATTTATTTATTGCTTTATCCTATTCATTTTGGTTTATATTTGAAAGTAAAGAGATGGAATCTAAAAAGGTTTTACTAATATCAATATTTTCTTTACCTTTTCTTGTTTTTGCTATTATTTTAATTTATATTTTAAAGCTAATTATCAACTTTTTAATTTTTAATGTAGAAAAGTTTCATTCTTTCGAAATAAAGTCTTTAGATAGTATCATTTATTTTATTAATAGTATTATTCAAAAGTTAGACTTAATATTTGAAATTTTAAATATATCTGAATATTTTATAATTTGCTTCTTTGTTTGGTTGATATATTATAACTTTACACCTTTGAAAAATAAAAAATTAATAAAAGAAAAGGTGTTTTTCATCTCTATTTTTGTTGCTTTAGTTATATTTGTTTTAAAAATTGCTTTTACAAATTTTATAAAAAATTTTTTTATCATAAATCCACTTTATTTAATTTTTGGTTCTCTATTTTTTATTATTATTTGGATAAAAATATGTTTTGATATTTTATTGATTGGAGAGAGGTTTTTATTTTATCTGGTTAAAAAGCAGGGATAAACCCTGCTTTGTATTATTTAGTATAATCTAAAGTGTCTATTTAAGAATTTCTGCCATGTAGAAGGTAATTTATCTATCTCTTCCTGTGCTATCTTCATAACTTTTTCTTTGATTTTATTGATATCACCGTTAACTCTTAATTTAACATCACATACTTGTGGTTCTGTAATAGGTTTTCCTATTTGACTTACAAGATAACAGTAAGCTTCTTCAACTTCTTCTATTTCAGTAACAATTCTTTCCGCCATATCTGTTGCTGCTGTATTGTATATTTTTCCAATATGAGAAACTGGGTTCTTACCTGCTGCTGCTTCTAAACTCATTGGTCTGTAAGGTGTGATAAGACCGTTAACTCTATTACCTCTTCCAACTTGTCCATCGTCTCCAGCTTCTGCAGATGTGCCTGTAACTGTTATGTAAACAGATTCATTTTTGATATCATCAGCAGTGTTTATAAAAATATCTACTTTTTTTGTTGTAAGTTTCTGAGCTACAGAATAAGCATAATTTGTTACTATCTCTTTCTTCTCTACATAATCTTTTATATTATCTACATATTTATCAACAAAAGCCATAGCTATTGTGATTCTAATATTATCTTTATTCCTAACACCCATTATCTTTATATCTTCACCAACATATGGATGATCTTTTTTAAAATCTTTACTGTTTAGAGCTCTTTCAAGTTCATAAACAATAGTTTCTATATCAGAGAAAGGAGCAAATCCTACACCAAAAGAAGTATCATTTGCTAAAGGAATTTCTCCTTTTAGTTGAAATCTTTCAAAAAGTTCAACTAAATCTTTACTTCCAGGTTTTAACTTTGGATAAATAATTACGTGATTAGCTATATCTAAGTTAGGAATGCTTTCTCTTAACCATTTATGGGCTGTTTCTATTGCTAATTCTTTTACCGGTAATTTTTTGTTTCCTTTTTCATCAATAGCTCTTCCTGTTAAGTATATCTCTATCGGTTCTATTATCTTTCCACCTTTAAATTGTGGATCTGCAACGCCACCTATAAGTAAAGCTTTATCAACGTTATGGTGCATTATAGCACCAAATTCTTCTCTATAAAGGTTAGAAAGTGCTATAGATAATTCCTCAGCAAGAGCATCACAGATTGTATCTGGATGACCTGTTCCTTTCCTTTCAACTATTTCTATTGGTTGATTCGATATTCTTTCAAAATCTAATAATCCAACATTTATGTTTGCCAATTTATACCTCCAAAAATTGTTTTGATTATATTAGATTATCATAATTATCTAGCAGTTGCAAATTTTTTATTTACATATTAAAATATATAGTCTAATTTAATAATACTGGAGGAATAAATGGCAAAAGCAACATTATCACCTGAGAAACAAAAGCATAAAAGAAGAGTTAAAAAGAATGTAAGAGTAGCTGAAAGAAGAAGATTAGAAAATAGATATCATATCTCAAGAATGAAAACAGCTCTTAAAAAGTTTTATTCTGTATTAAAGAAAGAAGGACCAGAAGCTGCTGAAAAACTTTTACCATTATGCCAAAAGTTAGCATATAGAGCAGCAGCAAAAGGTGCTATTCATAAAAATGAAGCAGCAAGAATGGTTTCAAGAGCTGCAAGAAGATTAAAAACAGTTGCATAATTAAAATTTTTATATAAAATATTTTAATAAAATTTTATGGCGGTATAGCTCAGTTGGTTAGAGCACACGGCTCATATCCGTGGTGTCCGGGGTTCGAATCCCTGTACCGCCACTTTAATAATGATTGAGAAAAAATTCTTAGAATCTGTAAAAAGATATCAACTAATAAATAAAAACGATACTATTCTTATAGCCTTTTCAGGTGGTCCAGATTCTTCTATTTTATTACATTTATTGGTAAAGTTTAAAGAGTATCTCCAAATAAATGATATCTATGTAGCTCACTTAAATCATAGTTTAAGGAAAGAATCAGATAAAGATGAACTTTTTTGTAAAAAATTAACTGATAGATACAACTTAAAATTTTTTAGTAAAAAAGTTGATATTAATTCAGTTTCAAAAGAAAACAAATTATCAGTGGAAGAAGCAGGAAGAATAGAAAGATATAAATTTTTCAATGAATTGATACAGAAGTATAAAATAGACAAGATAGCAACAGCTCATCATCTTTCTGATCTAACTGAATCTATTGTTTTATGGTTTATCCAAGGAAATAAAAAAGGTTTAAAAGGTTTTAGACCAAAAGAAGGTAATATTATAAGGCCATTATATTTAATACGTAAAGAAGAGATTCTAGATTACTGTCATAAAAATAATATTCCATACATTATAGATTTATCAAACTATTCTCCTATATATTTAAGGAATAAAGTAAGGTTAGATATAATTCCTAAATTGAAAGAGATTAATCCAAATCTTGAAAATTCTTTACTTATTCTCTCTCAGCTACAAAACTTTGATGAAAATTATTTAAATGAAAAAAGTGAAGAAATATATCAAGATGTAATAGAAGGTAGTTTTTTAAATTTAGATAAAATAAATAATTTACCTAAACCTTTTATTTATAGAATTTTAATTAAATGGGTTTATGAAAACACAGGTATATATCCATCTTACAGTCAAATTTTGTCTATACTTGATGTTTTAAATAAAAAAGGTGAAAAAGAGTTTAAAATTAACAAAGATTATAAAATTATAAAAAGTTATGACAAACTGATTATAAGTAAAGTTAA
>JBBIPN010000030.1:0-14923 GCA_037442825.1 Sulfurihydrogenibium sp.
TTTCCACCGCCTGCAGATACTAAAAAACACAGTTTCATATTAACCCCTTGTATCAAACAAATTTATTAGTTGTTCTTTTAACCTCTCTTCCGAAAAATAATTCTTTACAATTTCATGATTTTTTCTCAGCAATGGCAAGCAAACTTCCACCTACTAAATTAGGCAAAAAGTTATGTATTGAATTTTCTATTCTAACAATCTTTAGTAATATTTTATTAACTATTGGATTTATATATAGATATATGTCATATTCTTCCTGCTTTACAGGATTTCTGTTATCTTTATGTAAAAATTCTCGCAATATAAGAAGTGGGAGAATACTTGAAAAGAAATATTTTGTTTCAATTACTTTAAACCCAGTATCTTTAAGTTTTTTTGTTAGTTGTTTTTTTGAATATCTAATTTTATGACAAGCAATTGCATCATAACGACTCCATAACCACATATGGGCAGGAACTGTCAGAATTATTTTACCTTTATCACGAAGCATTTTATATACATTTAATAACGCAGAATAATCATCGGAAATATGCTCTAAAACATCAAACATACACACAGCGTCAAATTCCTTTTCAAAAGGACTATCTAACAAATCAAACTGATAACATTCTTCAATGCCATAGCTTTTTGCAAATAAAAGACCATTTAAATGCATTTCTCCGACACATATATTAATAAATCCATTTTCTCTTAGATAACGAGCGATATTGCCAGTACCTGCTCCTATTTCTATTATTTTATCATTTTTTCTTAAATATTTATTTACTTTTTTAAGTATAAATTCTTTTCTTGTAATAAACCAGAAATGCTTTTCTTCATTTTTAAATAGAATTTCCAGCCCCTTAGCATTATAATCTCGATGATTATTCTGGATGTTTTTATTAAAGATTTTAATTCCATATAATTCTTTATATTTTTTTGTAATCATCTTACCCCTTATTTACAAATACAACTCCTATTAATATTAACACTATTCCTAATAATTTATAAAAGTTAATATTTTCATTTAAAAATACAATGGCTGATATACTGGTTAATAAAACCAAGCCGCTTACAATTAAAGGATATGCCTTAGATAAATCAATCTCAGCCACTGCTGCCATCCAGAACAAAGAAGCTATAAAAGCGGATATAAAACCACTAAATATATATGGATCCAGAAGGAGTTTGATTAAAAACGTCATTTTTTTTAAAAAATCATCTGGTAATGAGCTATACTTATCAATACGCCATTTCAATATCAATTGCCCATATATTGTAAAAATTACTGTCCCGACTATATTCAGATATACTTTCATAATTTTTTTATCCTTTCTAAATCAAATTTTTAAATCTAGTAGATTATTCAAATATATTCTTTTATTTATAAACAAGAAATCAACCGTTTTATCATTTTATTTTGATTCATATATTCTTCTTATTATAGTGTAAGGTCTCTTTTTTGTTTCTATAAATATTTTTGATATATATATACCCAAAAATCCTAAAAATGTCAATATAGTTCCACCAAAAAACCATATAGAAACTATCAACGATGTCCAACCTACTATAGGAGTATTAAAAACTAACTTTTTTATAATCACCAAAAGTAAAAAAACAAAAGATAACACGCTAATTATAAAACCTAAATAAAAAACTAATTTTAGTATATAATCTGAAAATGACGTTATAGCAGTAAATAACATTGATATTTTACGGCCTAAATTGTACGTTGTACTACCTTTACTGTGTTTGTTAACTATTAAATTTTTTTGTTTAAAACCTGTTAATGCAAATAAACCAAACAAAAAAACCTCTCTCTCTTTTTGCAAAGTCAAAGCCTTAACATAATTTTTAGTCATTAATCTTGCTGTTATTGCATTTTTTGGAATTTTTATATCACTTAAATAGTTAAATAAAGTATAAAATAATTCTCCACTCCATTTTTCAAACCACCGTCCTTTTCTTTTTTCTTGAATTCCATATACTACATCTATATCGTCATATTTATGAAATTCCTCCCAAAACCTACTTAAAAGTTCTGGTGGTTCTTCAAGGTCACTATCAATAAGAAATATGTATTCACCTTTTGCATGTTCTAGACCAGTAATGATTGCTTTATGATGCCCAAAATTTCGAGATAACTCTATCACTTTTACTTTTTTATCTTTTTTGTATAACTCTATAGCTTTATGTAGACTATCATCGGGACTACCATCATCTACAAATATAATCTCATAGTCTGCAGTTATTTTTTCTGCTTCTTTTGAAATCCTTTTATAAAACTCTTCTATATAAGGAGATGACTTATATAATGTGGTTACAATTGAAAGCTTCACTTTATTACCTCTATAAAAATTGATTTTATCTGAAAACAAATGAAAATTTTAAACCTTTTGATAGCTTTTTCTACAGCTGTTTTTGAACCTTCAATACCGTATACACTAAAGCCTTCTCTTGCTAAATACCAAAGGTTAGCCCCTGTTCCAAAACCTAACTCCAATATCTTTATTTCTTTTCTATTAGGAACATTATAAAAATTTTTTGCTACAAATCTAACTAATGGAATAGGGGGATATTTACCCCATTCCTTATTTTGGAAAATATTTTCCCAAATTTTTAAATTTTCTTTTTCCTTCATACCACCACCCCACTTGGCAAATTTACTAATCTTTCTTCTATATATTCTGCATTTTGTGTTTCTATTTTAAAGCAATCTTTATACATGGGTAATTTATACATCAAAGTCCAAGCTGGTCTGGTTAGTACTCCATTTTTATTGGAATATTCTAAAAATTCATCTCGTTGTTTTTTGTTTTCAAATAAAATAGCATTAAGCCAGTAATTAGATTGGGAATATTCTGATTCTTCTATAAATTTTATATCTTTAAAATTCTTAAAAAATTCTTTATATGTTTTTGCAATCTGTCTTTTTATTTCTAAAAATTTAGGTAATTGTTCCATCTGTGCAAGCCCAATAGCTGCATTAATATTTGGCATTCTGTAATTATAGCCTACTTCGTCATGATAGTATTCATATTGATGGGGTACTTTGGCAGTAGTTGTTATATGTTTTGCTCTTTTTACCATTTTTTCATCGTTGGTTAAAATCATTCCACCGCCACCAGTAGTTATAATTTTGTTACCATTAAAACTAAGTATCCCTATTTTACCAAATGTGCCAGTATGTTTATTTTTATAAAAACTACCTAAACTTTCTGCTGCATCTTCTATTACAGGAATATTATATTTTTCGCATAAGCTTACAATATCTTCTATCTCGCATGGATGTCCAAATGTATGCATAGGCACACAAGCTTTAACCTTTCTTTTCGTCTCTTTATTAATAAGATACCCATCTTTATTTACATAAGTATGATTCTTAAAAAAGTATTCAAGACTTTCTGGAGCCATGCCAAGAGTATTTTTTGAAATATCTACAAATACTGGTTCCGCTCCTGCGTATTTTATAGCATTACAGGTAGCAACAAATGTTAAAGGTTGGGTAATTACTTCATCTTCTCTTTCAACACCTACCAACAATAAAGCTATGTGTAGTGCAGATGTTCCATTTACTGTAGCTATAGCATATTTAGAACCTGTAAACTGTTCTATGGCTTTTTCTAATTTATCAACAAATTCTCCAACATACGAAACATAAGTAGAGTCTAAGCATTTTAAAAGATAATCCTTTTCTTTACCGATAAAAACAGGCTCATGTAATGGGATAAAATCTCTTTTATATAAGCTTTTAATAAAGTTTATTATTTCATTAAACATTGTTTCCTCTACATTTTATCATCTAAATACTTTCCTAAATCTTTATAATCAAGTTCGTCACCTAAAACCATACTAAACAATTCAACTAAATCCGACTTATTCCAACCTTTTTCTTTAAAAAATTTAATCTTTTTTTTAAATTCAATAAGTTTATCTTTATTATAAGTTGCTTTTGATTTAATGATATCTATATCTAAAAATTTATTTCTTTCAATTAAATCATTGTCCGTATAAAACTCCTCAATTTCTTTTTCACCGGTAGTATCGCTGGCAGAAAAATAGCACGGCCATTTGCCACTTTGAGGTAAAGTTTTAACAAGTTCTCTTGCTTGTTCTTCCGAAGAGCAAAAAAATGGTTCATAACCATAATTTTTTAGTAATTTTATGGCTATTTCGTCAAATCCTATGGGTTTAAGTTTTTCTATTTTAGGAATAAAAATATCTCTATTATCGCCTAAAATTAATGCTAACAGACAAAGTCTTCCTGACTCTTCTTTTGTTATAAAATATCTTTTAACATCATTCGGCGCAGAAATTGGTTGATTTTTTTCCAATCTATACAGGAAACTCTGTGGAAGAGAACCATCTGAAAAAAGTACATTAGCAAAACGAGCAGTCGTTATATCTATATCTTTACTTTTTTCCATTAAAAAAAGCTCCATTATTCTTTTTGAAGCCCCCATAAGATTTACTGGTTTTGTTGCTTTATCTGTAGATACACAGAAATATTTCTTTACTCTTTTTTTTATACATTGTTCCAATGTTTTTTCTGTATTTAAAATGTTTACTTCTATCATTCTCATTAATGTAAATGGATCTTTTTCGCTTCTAACATGTTTTAGTGCAGAAAAATTTAGAACATAATCGTATCTGCCATAGTTTTCAAAAAATCTATCATAAATACCTGTTCCAATATCAAGTGCAAAGGTTTTAAATTCTCCATCGATATAACCTATTGAACTTCTTAAATCTCTAACAAGTTCAGTAAGTCCATTTTCACTTATATCTACTACATGAAGTACTCTAGGATTTCTTTCGAATATTTCTCTTACCACTGCACTTCCAATAGAACCAGCTCCACCTATGACTAAAAAAGAGGAATTTGAAATAATATATTTTATTTCTTCTAAATTATTGTTAATATCCCTATTAAATAACTCTATATTTCTATTTATAAATTCATACATCTTTGTTTTATCTGCAAAAATAAACATTACCCATCAAATTCCTTTATTCTTTGTATAATTTGCTATACTGTATCTTCTTTAATCAATGGTTCTATTGATAGACTTATTATATTTTTAGATGCTATTTCGATAAATTCTAAGGTGCTAAATGCCTCCATTGTTCATCTCATTACCCTTTTGCAGTATAAAACACATCTCTATAGATCATTTTTACCCCTTCCTCTAAACTAATCTTAGGTTCCCAACCCAGAGTCTTTATCCTGCCTACATCCAGAAGCTTTCTTGGTGTACCATCAGGTTTTGAAGTATCCCACACAATTTCACCTTTAAAACCAATAATATTTTTAATTATATATGATAAATTTTTAATGGTCAAGTCTTCGCCACTACCAAGATTTACAAAATAGTCATTACAAATTTTGCCCATTTCTTCAGCTTGCACATTTTCCATTAAATATATACAACCATCAGCAGCATCATCAACATGTAAAAATTCTCGATATGGAGAACCACTTCCCCAGAGTGTGACGGTGACAGATGATAAGTGACGGGTAACAGGTGACAAGTGACAGGTAATACCAAGTTTGGATAATATTTCTATAACTTCTTTTTTATCTGGGTTATCAGATAGAGTAAGCCCGAATCCGATGGGACGAATTTTCAAATCTTTTATTATTCCTTCAAAATTTTCCTCTTCAAGCATCTTTGCAAGGTGAAATTTTCTTATTAATGCTGGTAATACGTGAGATGTTTCTAAATTGAAATTGTCATTTGGGCCATAGAGATTTGTAGGCATTACTGATATAAAGTTTGTGCCATATTGTTGATTATAATACCTACAAAGTTTAATAGCAGAGATCTTTGCTATGGCATAAGGTTCATTTGTAGGTTCAAGCTCTCCGGTAAGTAAATATTCTTCTTTCATAGGTTGGGGAGCAAATTTTGGATAAATACAGGAAGAACCAAGATTAAGAAGTTTTTTAACTCCGTATTTATAAGCCATATGGATAACATTTAAAGCTATTGCCATATTTTCATAAATAAATTCTGCTTTATATGTATTGTTTGCAAGTATACCACCAACCTTTGCGGCAGCAAGAAATACGTATTCAGGTCTGTGTTCACGGAAGAATTGCTCAGTGGCTGATTGGTTGGTTAGGTCAAGTTTAACGAATGTGACGAGTGACGAGTAACTAGTGAAAGATGAAGGATGGCGGATGTGATAGTTAGAAATTATGTTTTTATAACCTTTTTCTATGAGCTTTTTTATAATAGCAGCCCCTACCATTCCGGTACCACCAGCTACAAAAATCTTAGAGACGGGTGACAGGTGACAGGTGACAGGTAATGGGTGATTAAACATTTTTTATCCCTTTCTTTAATAAGTTTATTAAATCTAAAATCATTTTTTGTACTTCATAACCTATGTTTTTTGGTATTGTCAACTTTGTTTCTAGTTCAGATAGTGGGACAAGACTTACACATAAATACCGAATAAATTCTCTTTTACTTCTACTCGCTGCTCTTTCTGCTATGTTTGTTGGTATTGAAATAGGTGTTCTTCTTATCTGCAAAGTTATCCCATATACCTCCTCTTTAGGAAATTTTTTAGTTTACTCATAAATTTCCATTACAAGTTTAATGTTTTTCTCCCAAATATCCATCTCTATGACTATTTACCATCTCTTGTCACTTCTCACTGTCACTTGCCAACGTATACTCATGATTAGTATAGCAAAAACCTTTATCAGTAGAGATTTTTATACCCTCTCCTATTGGGTTAAGTCCTAACATTTTCATATCATAATCAACCATTATTTTTACAAGGTCTTCAAATGTTGTTCTTGGTTCCCAACCTAACTTCTGTTTTGCTTTTGTTATATCTGCTTGAAGATGCTCAACTTCAGTTGGACGAAAATATTTAGGATCTATTTCTATCAGAACTGTACCAGGAGAAATAGTGACTGGTGATAGGTGAGAAGTAACAGGTGTCTGATGAAGAATAAAGTTTAGAAGGGAAAGGTCTACAGATCTAACTATCCCTTTCTCATCAACACCTTCTCCTTTCCACTCAATCTCTATACCAACATAGCTAAAAGCTTTTTCAACAAACTCCCTTACGGAATGACTTTCTCCTGTACCTACTACATAATCATCAGGTTCATCTTGTTGAAGCATAAGCCACATCATTTCTACATATTCAGGAGCAAATCCCCAGTCTCTCTTTGCATTAAGGTTTCCAAGATAAAGTTTGTTTTGTCTACCTGCTAAAATATTTGCTAAAGCTCTGGTTATTTTTCTTGTTACAAAGGTTTCACCTCTACGGGGGCTTTCATGATTAAAAAGTATTCCATTACATGCAAAGAGTTTATAAGCTTCTCTGTAGTTTACTGTCATCCAGTAAGCATATACTTTAGCTGCTGCGTAGGGACTCCTTGGATAGAAAAGTGTTTTTTCGTTTTGTGGCGGTGGTGATGCTCCAAACATTTCAGAAGAAGATGCTTGATAAAATTTTGCCTTTATACCACTTCTACGTATAGATTCAATGATACGAGTTGTTCCAAGGGCAGTTATATCTCCTGTATATTCAGGAATATCAAAACTAACTCTTACATGGCTTTGAGCACCAAGGTGATAAATTTCATCTGGTTGGATATTGTAAATGAGATTTGTAAGCTGTCCTGAATCAGAAAGGTCACCATAGTGTAGAAAAAGCTTTGCTCCAGGAGTATGTGGGTCAACATATATATGGTCAATTCTCTGTGTATTAAATGTACTTGCCCTTCTTATTATCCCATGGACCTCATAGCCTTTACTAAGTAGCAGCTCAGCAAGATAACTACCATCTTGTCCTGTTATTCCTGTGATTAATGCTTTCTTCATTATACGAAACTCCTTTTTAAAATCTTTTTATTTTATTACATCTTATTATATATTTAAACTTTTCTTCACCTTTGTATTTCTCTTTCGTCTTTATTTTAAAAATAAATTAAAATGGGAGTTTAAATGGAAGTCCACCGCCTTTTGAAAATTTCCTCATCTTTTTCATCATCTTTTTCATCTCTTCATACTGTTTTAAAACTCTGTTTACATCCATTATAGTTGTTCCACTTCCTTTGGCTATTCTCTTTTTTCTACTTCCATTTATAATATGTGGTTTTGCTCTTTCTTCTGGTGTCATCGAGTTTATAATAGCTTCAATTTGAACAAATTTTTTCTCATCAACTTTTAAATCTTTTATTTTATTTCCTACTCCAGGTATCATTTTTAAAATCTGTTCCATAGGACCGAGATTTCTAATCATTTTTATCTGTTCTTTTAAATCTTCCAATGTAAATTCTGCATTCATCACTTTTTCTGCCATCTGCTTTGCTTTATCTTCTTCAATAGCAGCTTGCATTTTTTCTATCAATGTTTGAATATCCCCAAGTCCTAATATCCTTTGGGCTATTCTATCTGGATAGAAATGCTCTAAATTTTCAATTTTTTCTCCTGTACCAACAAACTTTATAGGCACTCCAAGAACTTTTCTTATAGATAAAGCTACACCACCTTTTGCATCACCATCAAGTTTTGTAAGGATAACACCTGTAAGTTTTACAGCTTTATAGAACTCTTCAGCTGTTGTTATAGCTTCTTGACCTTGCATAGAATCAGCAACATAAAGGACTTCAGTAGGTTTAACTCTTTCTTTTACCTTTACAAGTTCTTCCATTAACTCGTTGTCAATATGTAATCTACCAGCTGTATCTAAGATGATATAAGAAAAGCCTTGTTTTTTAGCATCTTGAATAACTTTATCTGTAAGTTTTAAAGCATCTTTTTCTGTTTCATCTATAAAACATGGAATATCTATAGATTGTGCTAATGTATATAACTGTTTTGCTGCAGCTGGTCTTCTAACGTCTATGGAAGCTACACCAACTTTATAACCTTTTGATTTTAAATATTTTGCTAATTTTCCTGCTGTGGTAGTTTTACCTGTACCTTGTAAACCTACAAGCATTATAATACCTGGTGGATTATCTGGTTTTGTTAATGTGACAGGTTCTTCTCCACCGAGTATTTTTATAGTTTCATCGTATATAAGTTTTATTATTGTTTCACCAGCTGTTAAACCTTTTATCAGCTCTTGGTTTAAAACTTTTTGTTTTATATCTGAAATAAACTCCTTAACAACATCAACGTTTACATCTGCTTCAAGTAATGTAACTCTTATATCTTTAAGTACTTCATCTAATGTTTTTTCATCTATCTTTTTTACTTTTTTTAATTTTTCAACAACAGAACTAAATTTTTCTGTTAAAAATTCAAACATCTATTTCCTCCTTTAAATCTTCATCTCTTCAATATATAGTTTATAACCAATAGTTTCAAGTTTTTGAGCTTTTGTCTCTACCATGTTTTTCAAACTTTCTTTGTAATCTTTTAGTTTTTTTGATATCTCTTTATCAGATATTCCTAAAATAGAGATTGCTAAAAGTGCTGCATTTTCAGCGTTATTTATAGCCACAGTAGCAACAGGTATACCTGCTGGCATTTGAACTATTGAGAGTAAAGAATCAAGTCCATTTAAGGAAGATGTTTTGATTGGTACACCTATAACTGGCAAGTGTGTTAAAGAAGCTACCATACCTGGTAAATGGGCTGCTCCTCCTGCACCTGCAATTATTACTTTTATTCCTCTCTCTTCTGCTGTTTTTGCATACTGATACATTCTATCAGGTGTCCTATGGGCAGAAACAACTGTAATTTCATAAGGTATATCAAATCTATCAAGTATTTCTGCTGCTTTACTCATAATAGGCAGATCAGAATCGCTTCCCATTATTATTCCTATCATATTACAACTTCTCCCTTTACTTTAATTAGATTTTTTACATAATTAGCTTTTTGTATCAACCTTTCTTTATTTTCGTCTAATATTGTTATATGTCCCATCTTTCTTAAAGGAAATGTTTCCACTTTACCATATATATGGACATAAACTCCTTCTATCTCTAAAATTCTATCGAGATTTTCATATATTGGTTTTCCTTTAAAACCTTTTTCACCAAGTAAGTTCAATGTTATAGCTGGTAAATATTGGTATGTAGAACCAAGTGGTAAATTTGTTAAAACTCTTATAAGCTGTTCAAACTGGCTTGTTTCACATGCTTCTATTGTATAATGTCCTGAGTTGTGAACTCTTGGAGCAATCTCATTTAATAAAATATCTCCTTTCTTTGTTAAAAACATCTCTACACCAAAAACGCCAACACCATCTAAAGCTTCAACTGCACTAATAGCTATATCCTGAGCTAATTTTGATAAAGATTCTTCTATATCTGCTGGTGATATAAGATAATCTAAAAGATTTCCTTCTTTGTTGAAAACCATGGAAGCTATAGGGTATACTTTTATATCTCCGTTTATATTTCTTGCTACAATCGCAGCTAACTCTTTTTCTATATCTATAAGTTCTTCTATATAGAAATCTTCTTTTATAGATTTATCTATATCTTCTAAACTTCTTATTATAAATACTCCCCTTCCATCATAACCACCTGTCTTTGCTTTTTGAACACAAGGTATAAACTCTTTAACTTTTTCTATACTGTCAACGTGGTAAAAGTTTGGCATTGGGATACTATGTTTTTTGAAAAATTCTCTCTGTTTGTATTTATCTTGTAGTGTTTCTAATATTTCAATAGAAGGGTATATTTTATCTTCTGGAATAACTTCTTTTAAGATTTTTGTATTTATGTGTTCTATTTCGTATGTTATTACGTTAGAGATACTGTTTAGTTTTGAAAGTTTTTCTTTGTCGTTTACACTACCAACTATCTGATATGAAACCGTAGAAGCTGGTGATTTTTCGTGTGGATCTAAAGAAACCATATTTATGCCAAGTTTTCTACCTTCCATAGAAATCATTTTTCCAAGCTGACCACCACCAAGAATACCTACAGTATAATCTGAAGGTGTTATTAGCTTAACGTTTTTAAGCATTTGATCTCCTTGTAAAATTTTGCTTTTTTATTTTAGCAAACTTCTATCTCTTTTTCAGATAAGATTTTATATATATCTCTTTTAAAATCATCACCATACTTTATATGAAAGTCTGAATGTAAAGAGACCTCACAGTAGAGTTTTGAATCTTTAAATATACAAACAACAACTTCTTTATCACCTCTATGTTTTATTAAAACATCTTTTACTTTTTCAAGAACACCGTTTTTAGCTTTTTCAGAAGATAGTTTTATCTTAACAGTATTAATATATTTTATTAAGTCTTCTACATTGCTTATTTTATCAACTGTTATACTAATTTTCTCCTGTTCTTCATCTATATCTACAACACCTTCAACTACAACTATAGCATCATCTACCAACAGATGTCTCTCCTCTAACTTTTCAACAAATGCTCTACCTTCTATCATTCCTGTTTCATCTGATATTTTAAATACAGCCATCGTTGAGCCAGATTTTGTCTTTTTAAACTTAACCTCATCTAAAACTCCAGCTATTTTTACAACTTTACCTTCAATAGAACTTCCTTCTTGTAGGTCAGAAATTTTGATCACTTTACCTTTTAATTCTTTCTTATGATCATTTATTGGATGACTTGAAAAGTAAAATCCTAAAACTTCTTTTTCATACTTTAACTTTTCTTTTTGAGAAAGTTCTTTACCTTTTTCATAGGTTGGAACTTCATTTTTTTCTACTATCATACCAAAAAGTGAGTTTTGGCCAGAGAGTTTATTTTCTTTTGATTTTTGTCCGTAGGTTATAGCCTTTTGAACGTTATCAAGGAGTATGCCTCTATCTACATTTTCAAAATCAAAAGCACCAGCTTTTATCAATGACTCCAAAACTTTTTTATTTGCAACTTTACTATCAAATCTTTCAGCAAAATCAAATATATCTTTAAAAGGTTTCTTTTCCCTCTCTTTTACTATCAAACTTGCAACCTCATCTCCTATTCCTTTTATTCTTCCAAGACCAAATCTAATTAAATTTTTGTCTTCTATATAAAACTCTCTATAACTTCTGTTTATATCCGGTAGTAACAGTTTAATGCCAAAGTTTTCCATATCAGATAGTAGATTTAAAAATTTTGTATCGCTATTTTCTGTTGATAACTTAACTGCAAAAAATTCTTCTGGATAGTATGTCTTTATGTAAGCTGTCCAGTATGTTAAAAATGCGTAAGCTGTTGAGTGAGATTTGTTAAATGAATAAGATGCGAATTTCTCTATATCACTCCATAGTTTTTCTACTTTTTCTCTGTCAAAACCTTTATCTACTGCACCATTTATAAATCTATCTTTCATTTTTGCCATAGTTTCTGGATTTTTCTTTCCAATAGCTTTCCTTAAGGTATCTGCTTCTGCCATTGTAAATCCAGAAAGGATACTTGACATAAACATTATCTGTTCTTGGTATGTGATAATCCCATAAGTTTCTTCCAATATTTCCTTAACTTCTTCAAAAGGATAATCTATCTCTTTTCTTCCATGTTTTCTTTCTATATACTCATCTACCATCCCACTCATAAGTGGTCCAGGTCTGTATAAAGCTAAAATAGCTATTATTTCATCAAACTTTGTAGGTTTTAGTCTAACTAAAAGGTCTTGCATTCCTTTGCTTTCAAGCTGGAACACACCAACTGTCTTACCTGATTGTAGTAATGAAAATACTTTTTCATCATCAAATGTTAAACTGTTATAATCAATATCTATATTATGTCTTTCTTTTATAAGTTTCTTCATTAAATCTAACTCTGTTAAGGTTTTTAATCCTAAAAAGTCCATCTTAACGAGTCCAAGCTGTTCTAACGTTTTCATCTCAAACTGTGTAGCGATATTGCCATCTTTATCTTTGTAGATAGGTACAAACTCATCAAGTGGACCAGGTGCAATAACTACTCCAGCAGCATGTATTCCTGTGTGTCTTGCACAACCTTCAAGATTCCTTGCTAAATCTAAAAGCTGTCTTACTTTATCATCTATTTCATAAAGTTTTTTAAAATCTGGATGGGCTTCTAGGTTTTCATCTATTGTTAATGTTGAACCTTGGATAGGTCCTGGTAGTATCATCTTTGCAATTTTATCTGCTTCTTGATAATGAAATCCTAAAACCCTTGCCACATCTCTTATTACCATCTTTGATTTCATAAAGTTGAAGGTTGTAATCTGTGCTACAGAAGATTCTCCATACTTTTGTTTTACATACTCTATAACTTTATCTCTATTTTCCATACAAAAATCTACGTCAATATCAGGCATTGATATTCTCTCTGGATTTAAAAATCTTTCAAAGATAAGTCCATAAGCTAAAGGGTCAACTTCTGTAATACCTAAACTGTATGCAACCAATGAACCACCTGCGGAACCTCTACCAGGTCCGACAGGAATACCACTATTTTTTGCATAGTTTATAAAATCCTGTACAATTAAAAAGTATTCTGCAAATCCCATTTGATTTATAACGTTTATCTCATAGTCTAACCTTTCTCTATACACTTTTAAATTTTCAGGAGATAGGTCTTTCATCTTATCTAATCTTCTTTCTAACCCATCTCTTGCTAATTTCTCAAAATATTCAGAAGGAGTAGAAAACTCTGATGGAATCTCATACTTTGGGAATAGATATCCTCTTGTATCTACCGTATCTATCTCTAAATTACATTTTTCTGCTATCTCTAATGTGTTTTTTAAGTACTCTTCATAACCTTTAAATTTTTCATACATCTCTTCTGGTTTTGTAAAATGTAAACCTCTAACTTTAAAAGTTTTACCTTCTTTCTCTAAATCTTCCAATGTTTTTTTCATCTGTAGAGCTTTTAAAACATCATGAGCTGTAGCATCTTCTTGATTTAGATAGTGTGAATCGTTTGTCCCTACAATTTTTATTCCCAATTCTCTTGCAAGTTTTATTATTCCTTTATTAGCTTCTTCTTGTTCTTCTAATCCATTAACTTGAACTTCAAAATATAAATCATCTCCAAATATATCCTTTAATCTTTTTGCATATTTTTTTGCTTCTTCATACTTACCTTTTGAAAGTAAATTTGGAATAAATCCTTTTAAACAAGCAGTTTGACATATAAGCCCTTCGTGGTAATTCTCTAAAAGTTCCCAATCTATCCTTGGTTTATAATAAAAACCTTCTGTATATGCTAAAGAAGATAGTTTCATAAGATTTTTAAAACCAGTTTTATCTTTTGCAAAAAGTATTAAATGATAATTTTTATCTGTAAGGATATCGTCACTTCCTTCTCCCTTTTTCTCAAACCTATTATTTGCAAAATAACTCTCCATACCAATTATAGGTTTCACACCTACATTTTTCATTTCCTGATAAAACTCTACAGCACCAAATATATTGCCGTGATCGGTAAGTCCTACTGCCTTATATCCATACTCTACTGCTTTCTTTGCTAAATCTTTTGGCTTTATCATTCCATCAAGTAATGAGTAATGTGTATGTAAATGTAAATGAACAAAATCTTTATTCATCTTATTACACCTCTTTCAGTTTTATATTTTAATTTTTTAATTAATTTTTCAATTTTATAATTTATTTTTATTTTATATTAACAAACTTTTATTTTATATTAATAAACTTTTTTTTTGAATGAATAAAAAACATATGTTAAAATTGATAAAATAAAGCGATAAAAGGAGAAAAAGATGAAAAGAATGGATAAAAAATATATGTTAAAATTGAAAAAATAAAACGATAAAAAAGGAGCAAAAAATGAAAAGAATGGATAAGCTAATTCAAGAGTATATTCATGATCCGTATTTTACAAAAGAAAAGTATCATGACCCTTCTGTATGTGAAGTTTGCGGTGTTGTTTTTCATAATGGAATATTTGAATGGTTAAAAGATGTGCCTAAAGATGCTGGAAATATAGTATGTCCAGCATGTAGAAGAATACAAGATAAATATGAGGGTGGTGTTGCATACCTTGAAGGGAAATTTTTAGA
>JBBIPN010000031.1:0-14557 GCA_037442825.1 Sulfurihydrogenibium sp.
AATAGAAAATATTTTTTAAAATGTAATAACTGCAACGTTTTATATCCTATTATTGATGATATTCCTATTTTGTTAAAAGAAGAAGCAATAAAGGAAGAATCTATTGAGTAATCTTCTAAAAAGAACTATCTCAGCTTTTATTTTAGGTTTTTTTGTAGTTTTTTGTGTTTTATACTTACCTGTCAATATTTTAAAAATTTTTGTAGCTATCATTTCAGTTATTGCAGTTTATGAGATTTTTAACCTTTTAGATAAAAAAGTTTTTGGGATAAAGAATATTTGGATTTATCCTGTATCATTTTTATCTTCTTTATCTTTACTTTTTTTAGATATCTACATTTCTCTTTTAGTAATCTTTCTATACTCATTTTTTATAGCTACTAAAAGGTGGGATTTAAACTATCTTTCTTACTCTGTGTTTGGATTTATTTATGGTGTGTTTTTTGTATCTTCTATTGGATTAATTTTTGATTTTGATAAAAAATATATCTTTATTATCTTTGCAACTGTTTGGTTTGGAGACACTTTTGCTTACTTTGTTGGTAAAAGTATAGGTAAGAAAAAACTATCAGAAAGAATATCTCCTAAAAAGACGATAGAAGGTGCTATAGGTAGTTTTGTTGGCTCTATTATTGGTGGATATATGGTTATATACTTTTTAAAACTAGATATTTTATTTATAATTCCCGTTGTTATATCTGCTTTTTTGCTACAGATTGGTGACCTTTTTGAAAGTTTTATAAAAAGACAAGTAAATCAAAAAGATTCTTCCAACTTAATACCTGGTCATGGCGGTTTATTAGATAGAATAGATTCCTTAATATTTGCTTCTGTGATATTCTTAATTTTTTTAAAGATTTATTCTAATTAAACACCTTTACAATATTATAATATGTATCCCTTTGGGCTGGTGTAAATCCTGCATCTTTTATCTGTTTTACCATTTTCTCAGGTTTTGGACTTGAAACTTTAAAACCAGTAGATGCAACAACATTTTCCTCTATCATTGTACTTCCAAGGTCATTAGCACCAAATCTTAAACCTACTTGTCCTATTTTCATAGTTTGAGTAACATGGGATGATTGGATATTATTAAAGTTATCTAAATATATTCTTGATAAAGCTAAAACTTTCAAATACCATACAGAAGTAGCCGGTTCTAAGTAATCAAGTTGTGTATTTCCTTTTTGGAATGTCCAAGGTATAAAAGCAGTAAATCCTCCTGTCTCATCTTGAAGTTTTCTTACATTTTCAAGATGCTCAACAATATGTTTAGGTTTTTCTACATGACCAAACATCATAGTAGCTGTAGATCTCATACCAAGGTTATGGGCTGTTCTGTGCACTTCAAGCCATTGTGAAGTTGTTGTTTTATTTGATGATATTAATACTCTAACTTCATCAGATAATATCTCTGCTCCACCACCAGGTAAAGACATTAAACCAGCTTCCTTTAATTTTTCCAATACTTCTTTGATACTAATTTTTTCTAATTTTGCAATATAGTTTATCTCTGTTGCAGATAGGGAATGTATCTGTATCTGTGGGAATTTCTCTTTTATCCTTGAAAAAAGTTCAATATAGAAATCAAGTCTTAAATCTGGGTTTAAACCTCCTTGCATTAAAAGTGTAGTTCCACCCCAATCTACCAGTTCTTGTATTTTATTAAATATCTCATCTAAATCTAAAACATAAGCATCTTTATCCGTTTTTCTTTTTTGGAAAGCACAAAATTTACAACCTGCAACACAGATGTTTGTATAGTTTATATTTCTATCAATTACAAAGGTAGCTATATTATCTGGATGTTTTATTGACCTTACATAATCAGCTAACCTTCCAAAAGATAAAAGGTCAAAGTTTTCCAACATAAATAAAGCTTCTTCTGGTTTTATCCTTTCTCTATTTAAAACTTTCTCTGTTATATAACTTTTTTCTTTAATCAATTTGTCACCCCAACTACATTTTTAGGATTTCCTTCAATAAAAGATTTTAGATTATCTAAGGTTATATCAAGTATTCTATAAAGGGCGTCTTTTGTGTTGTATGCATTATGGGGAGAAACAATTACATTTTCAGAATGTAAAACATAGAATGATTCTAAGGCTTTTTTTAATTTTATAGCTGGAATATCATCTCTTTTTAAAAACTCTTCTTCTATCCAGATATCTTCAGCCTCAAACGTATCAAGTCCAACTCCACCGGCAAGCCTTCCTTCCTTCAGTGCTTGAACTATAGCTTCTATTTCTACTACAGGACCTCTTGATGTATTTATAAGCATAGCATCAAGTTTCATAAGTTTTATATTGAATCTGTTTATTAAGTGATGTGTTGATGGCGTATAAGGAACATGAATTGTAACAATATCAGCATTTCTTAATAAATCTTCAAGTCCAACATACTCTACATTATACTCTTGAACAAGTTCTTCATCTCTTGCTCTGTCGTACACTAAAATTTTCATACCAAAACCGTCAGCAATCCTTATAACATGTTTTCCTATTCTTCCAGCACCTATTACACCTATCGTTTTACCCATCAAATCTATACCTGTAAGACCATCCCTTGAAAAAATACCTTTTGAAGTTCTTTCAATCATAGGTCTAAATTTTCTTGCAAGAGCAAGTATCAAAGCAAATGTATACTCTGCAACTGTATTATTTCCATAACCAGGAACATTACAAACAGTTATACCTTTTTCTTTTGCATACTTAACATCTATATGGTCATAACCTGTCGACCTTGTAATAATAAGTTTTAAATTTTCCATTTTATCGATAACTTCTTTGCTAAGTTTAGAGTATATAAAAACTATAGCCACTTCTGCGTTTTTGTAAAGGTCTATGTTTGTATCATCAAGAGGTTCTTTTGTAAATTGAATTTTCCTTTCTATCTTCATATCACTTATTTTCTTTTCTAAATACAACTTTTCCCAGTCCTCTGTTTCAAAAAAATGTATATTCATATCAAAACCCCCTAACATTTATAATATTATAATATCATTTTTGGAGGTTAAGTAATGATTAAAATAATCATAACAGATATAGAAGGTACAACCACGCCTATATCCTTTGTAAAGGATGTTTTATTCCCATATTCATACGAAAAAATAGAAAGTTTCATAAAAGAAAATTTAAATAATCCTGAAGTTTTAAGGATACTAAATAATATAAAAAAATTAGAAAATAAAGATTTAACGATAGAAGAAATCATATGGATTTTAAAAAAATGGATAGAGGAAGATAAAAAAATCACTCCCCTTAAAGAGATTCAAGGTTTAATATGGGAAGAAGGATATAAAACAAGAAAGTTGGAAGGATTTATATATCCAGATGCTTATAAAAACTTAAAATGTTGGGTTGATAATGGTTTAAAAATATACGTTTACTCTTCTGGTTCTGTAAAAGCTCAAAAACTTTTATTTTCAAATACAAACTATGGAGATATAAATTATCTCTTTTCAGGTTACTTTGATACAAATATTGGCAATAAGAAAGATAGTGAATCTTACTCAAAGATTGCAAAAGAGATAAATATATTGCCAGAAAATATACTTTTCTTATCAGATAATCCTGATGAAATAATAGCTGCAGCTAAAAGTGGTATGAAAGTAATAAGATTAGCAAGACCAAAGGATGCTGAATATATAAAAAATTTTCCATATATGCAAGTTGAAAGTTTTGATGAGATAGATTTAAATAAGGTTTAAAATAAAATCTAGGTTATTTTTAATGGTTTCTCTTAAAACAAATAATTATGTATAATACTTTATTTTTTTACTAAATTTTCTATTTTCTCTTTTAACTCTTCTATATCTATATTTTCATCTACTTGTAAAATCTCTAAAAGTTTTTCTATACTTACCCATTTTTTTAAAACCATACCTTGTGTTAGTAATTTTTCAAATGGTTCATCTACTTCTACAAGACCCATATCTTTTAAGAATTTTGTGAAAAATCTTGAATAAAGTAAATGTAAAACTGCGTGTTCTATCCCTCCTATATATATATCTACCGGCATCCAGTAATCTACTTTTTCTTTATAAAAAGGTAATTTATCATTTTTAGGATCACAGTATCGTAAGAAGTACCAAGAGCTGTCAAAAAATGTATCCATCGTGTCAGTTTCTCTTTTTGCTGGTTTTCCACATTTTGGACATTTAGTACTTACAAACTCTTCTACTTTTGATAGAGGTGAACCACCTACTCCAGTAAACTCTACATTTTGAGGTAGTATAACAGGTAAATCTTTTTCCGGTACAGGGACAATACCACAATCATCACAGTATATGATAGGTATTGGTGTTCCCCAGTATCTTTGTCTTGAGATATTCCAATCTCTTAATCTGTAAGTAATAGATTTTTCTCCTAACCCTTTTTCTTGAATGTATTTTGTAAATTCTTGTTTTGCTTGTGTAGATGTTAAACCATCAAATTGGCCAGAATTTACAACGATACCTTCTTCTTCATAAGCTGATTTAGAAAAATCCCACTCTTTATCCTTTGGTTTTATAACAACTTTTATTGGCAAGTTATATTTAAATGCAAACTCAAAATCTCTTTGATCATGAGCTGGAACTGCCATTATTGCACCAGTACCATAACCCCAAAGTATATAGTTTGCAGCATATATTGGAATCTCTTCTCCTGTTAATGGGTTAATAGCGTACTTACCTAAAAATACTCCTTCTTTTTCTTCTACAATAGACCTCTCTTTCGTAGATAAAGATTTTATCTTTTCTACAAATTTACTTACTTCTTCAAAGTATGATGTGTCTTTTGAGAGTTCTAACGTTAATGGGTTTTCTGGTGCTAAAGCTAAAAACGTTACACCAAAAACTGTATCTGGTCTTGTTGTAAAAACTTCCATATTTATACTACTATCTTTAACAGGAAATTTTATTTTTGCTCCTTCAGATTTTCCGATCCATTTTTCTTGCATTATTAAAACTTGGCTTGGCCATTTACCTTTTAGCTTTTCTAAATCTTGTAAAAGTTTTTCTGCATAATCTGTTATTTTTAAATACCAAGATGGTATTTCTTTTTGAACTACATTTGTTCCACATCTCCAACATTTACCATCTATAACTTGCTCATTGGCAAGTACAGTCATATCATGGGGGCACCAGTTAACAGTAGCTGATTTTCTATAAGCTATACCTTTTTCAAACATTTTTAAAAATATCCATTGGTTCCATTTATAATACTCAGGATTACAAGTTGCTATCTCTCTATTCCAGTCGTAAGAAAATCCAAGTTTTTTTAGCTGAGACCTCATATAATCTATATTTTCGTAGGTCCATTTTGCTGGATGTATTCCACTTTTTATAGCAGCATTTTCTGCTGGCATACCAAAAGCGTCCCATCCCATAGGATGAAGTGTATTTTTACCAGTCATTTTATAGTATCTATTTATAATATCACCTATAGCATAGTTTCTAACATGTCCCATATGTATTTTCCCTGATGGATATGGGAACATTTCTAAAACGTAGTATTTATTTTCTTTTTCACTTTCTTTTGTTTCAAAAAGATTTTTCTCTTCCCATTCTTTTAACAACTGATTTTCTATATCTTCAAATCTATATTCCATCTGCTTCCCCTTCTTTATTATTCAGAAGCCCTAAATAAAGCAACATTATCATCTTCAACTTTTCCAGATAAACTTTCATAACAAGAGTAGTAGTAAGGTGTAAATGCTTCAAATTCTGCAGCACACGTATCAACTACTTTATAGGATGCATCTATTCTTCTATTTCTGATTTCTTCTTCTGTAGTTTTTAAAATTCTTGACAACTCTCTATCAGAAAATCCCCATTGCTTTGCTTTTTCTAACTCTTCATCTTTGACAGTGTTGATATCTTTTTGTGATAAGTAAATCTCGTAATCTATTATCTCTTTAATCTGATTTAAAAACCATTTATCTATATGTGATAGTTTATGAACTTCTTCTACTGAATAACCTCTTCTAAAAGCTTCTGCTATATACAAAAGTCTATCTGGATCTGGTTTAATAATTTTCTCTTTTAAAGTATTTTCATCTGCTTTTTCAAGACCTATATAAAATCCATATCTTCCAAGTTCTAAACTTCTAATGGCTTTTTGAAGACTTTCTTTAAATGTTCTTCCAATAGCCATCACTTCACCAACAGATTTCATCATAGTAGTTAATGTTTGATCTGCTTCTGGAAATTTTGCAAAATCAAATCTTGGTATTTTTGTAACTATGTAATCTATAGTTGGTTCAAAGGATGCTGGCGTCTTTTTTGTTATATCGTTTGGAAGTTCATCAAGAGTATAACCAACAGCAAGTTTTGCAGCTATCTTTGCTATAGGGAAACCGGTAGCTTTAGATGCTAAAGCTGAAGACCTTGAAACTCTTGGATTCATCTCAATAATATAGAACTCCCCAGTTTCTGGATTTTGAGCAAATTGGACGTTTGAACCACCTGTCTCAACACCAATTTCTCTAATAACTGCTATAGAATAGTTTCTTAATATCTGATACTCCCTATCTGACAACGTCATTGCTGGAGCTATTGTTATACTATCTCCAGTATGGACTCCCATAGGATCTAAGTTTTCTATAGAACAGATTATTACACAGTTATCATTTTTATCTCTCATAACTTCCATTTCAAACTCTTTCCAGCCTATAATAGACTGTTCAAGTAAAACTTCATGAATTGGCGAAGCATCTAATCCAGCTTTAACTTTTAGATAAAACTCATCTCTGTTGTAAGCTATACCGCCACCTGTACCACCAAGTGTAAAAGATGGTCTTATTATAACTGGAAAATTTATCCATTCTACAACTTCTTCTGCTTGAGCAAGAGATTTTACGACTGCACTTTTTGGCATAGACAAACCTATATTTTCCATAGCTTTTTTAAATAGGTCTCTGTCTTCTGCTTTCTTTATAACTTCGTATTTTGCACCAATCAACTCTACATTATACTTATCTAAAATTCCTTTTTCATACAAGTTTATAGCAAGGTTTAAAGCTGTTTGACCTCCAAGTGTTGGCAAAATAGCATCAGGTCTTTCTTTCTCTATAATTTTCTCTAAAACTGGTGTGATAAGTGGTTCTATATAAGTTTTATCTGCAATGTTTGGATCTGTCATTATTGTAGCTGGGTTAGAGTTTACAAGGATTACTCTATAACCTTCTTCTTTTAAAGCTTTGGCTCCTTGGGTACCAGAATAGTCAAACTCTGCAGCTTGCCCAATAATTATAGGTCCAGAACCAATTAAAAGAATTGTTTCAATATCTGTCCTTTTTGGCATACTATACCTCAGGTAAATTTTAGATATATATTTTATCATTGATTTAAATAATAAAAAGTAGTGTGTTTTTATAAATCTTCGGTATCTTTTATTTTCAGTTTTGATTTAAGAGTATTTCTACTAATACCAAGAATATTTGCAACTTTTGTTTTATTATTTTCATATTTTTCAAGTAAAATTTTAATAATTTTTATCTCTAGATTTTCTATCATTCCTTTTATTTCCTCTTCATTAGTACTGTATATAAACTGTTTTATAATTTCTTCTAACACATCACATTTTTCACATGTATAATCTAAATTTAAACTGTTTATGTATCCGTATTTAGTCTCTAAAACTCTCTTAAAAACAACATTCTTTAGTTCTCTAATATTTCCTTTCCATGGATAATTCTGTGCTTCTTTAATTGCTTCTTTTGTAAAACCATAAACATGGGTATTAAATTCTTCATTTGCAAGTTTTAGGAAATACATCATCAAGCTCTCAATATCTTCTTTTCTTTCTCTAAGTGGTGGTAGATGTATAGATAAACTGGAAATTCTATAAAACAGGTCTTCCCTAAATGTATTTTTAGTTATCATATCTTGTAAAGGTCTATTTGTGGCACAGATTACTCTTACGTTAACTCTTTTTTCGGTTGTTTCTCCTATCTCATAAAATGTTCCATTTTCTAAAAATCTTAAAAGTTTTGATTGTAAACGATATGGTAAATCACCTATTTCATCTAAAAATAAGGTTCCACCATCTGCCAACTTTACTTTTCCAGTTATATCTTTAACTGCTCCAGAAAAAGAACCTTTTTTAGCTCCAAAAAGTTCGCTTTCAAATAACTCAAAAGGAATAGCAGAACAGTTTAAAGCAACAAAAGGACCTTTACTTCTATAGGACCTTTCGTGAATGATCCTTGCAATTACATCTTTTCCAGTACCTGTCTCTCCTGTAATAAGAACAGGTATGTCAGATGATGCAGCTACCCCTACCATTTTAAAAACATCAAGCATTTTCTCAGAATTAGCTATAACATTTACAGATACGGTATCTTGATAATCTTTATAATCATTAACCTTAGAATTAAATACTTTCTTTACTAAATTTAATATCTCATCCTTTGTAAAAGGTTTTTTAACTACCTCAAAGGCACCATAAAAGGTTGCATCCATAAAGTTCTCTGGAGTAGCATATGCTGTTACGATAATCACAGGTAAGGTTTTTAAATCTGAATTTTTAATAGTTTTTAGAAAATCTATTCCAGATTGATTCTTTAATCTTATATCTAAAATTAATAAGTCTGCATCTTTTATATCGCTTATATCAGGTATAGAAGAAAATGTTTCAACATCATAACCTTCTTCTTGAAATACCCTTTTTAAAGCATAGTTTACAGAACTTTCATCATCTATAACAACTATTTTATTTTTCATTTAATATACAAACCTCCGTTTTATACTCAGGAACAATTATAGTAAAAGTAGTACCTTTTCCTTCTTCAGATTCTATTTCAAGGAAACCTCCTAAAACGTGGAGTATTTTTAAAACTATTGATAATCCAAGTCCTGTACCGTTTTCTTTATTTGTATAAAAAGGTTCAAAAATTTTATCAATGTCATCTTTTTTAATTCCTATACCTGTATCTTCTACTTTAAAATAGATTTTATCTCCTTTTTTTCTTACTTCTAACCTAATTATTCCCTTTTCTAATATTGCCTCTATACTATTTGTTAAAAGATTCGTAATAATTAATTCCGTATGATCTTCAGGAAGAATTGCATAACTATCTTCCACATCAATTATAATATCAATATCCTTTTCAGGATGTATATATCTTGTAATATTTTTTAAACATTTATTTATAAAATCTTTTAGATTAACAGTAGTATATGATGGGTTAGAAACCTTTACAAAATTTAAAAAGATATTTGATATTCTGTCAATCTTACAAACAGAATCTAAAATAACTTTAATATCTTCTTTTTGAATATTGTTAATATCTGAAAGTAGTCTAATAGGTAATATTGCATTTTTTACTTCATGAGCAAATGATGCGCTCATTTCTCCCATTTTAGATAAAACTTCCATCCTTCTTAGCATATCTTCAACTTTCTTTTTGTCTGTCAGATCAAAAATACTTACTACCTCAAATTTTTCACTTTTTACTTTTTCTATGTAAATATCAAAATTCCCTCTTTTTCCCTTAAATATAGCTTCCTTAGGAATATTTTTAAAATCTATAAAATCGTATAAATTTAAGTTTTCTAATTCTTCTTGTGTATAACCAAACTTTTCAATACTCTTATTAATCCATTCTATCTTTCCATCAAAATCTGTTATTACAATAATTTCTCTAGTTGAATCTAATATATCCCTATAAAAATCATGAACATTTTTTAATTTTTCATATAGTCTTTTAACATCTTGAATGGTTTTATAAACAAATTGAGCAAAATCATAAATTTCATCTTTCTCAAGAAAATCTAATTTCTTTACTTCATCAAAATTACCTACTGATATCTTGTTCATCTCTTTTTTTATATCTTCCATTCTTTTTTTGATACGCTGCGCTATTAAAAAACCCAAAGTAGAACTAATAAATCCAGTAGACATAATAAAGATAAAAATTATAACTGATGCATTTTTAAGTTCTTTTTCTAATATTTTTGGTTCTGTCTTTACTACAAGGTTGTATATATTGTTGCCATCATTACTTATACTATAAAATTTATCATATTTATCGCGATATACATTTCCAATAGTATATTTCAATGGATTAGAACATACGATAACTTTACCATCTTTATCTAAAAAACATACTTCCTTTATATATGGATTTTCCAAAAGTCCTAAAGTAAATTTAAAAAGTCCCCAATAATCTTTATAAAGTAATTTTTGCTCAAAATCTAATCTTGAACTTTCAATAGTATTTGTAATTGTATCTTCATAATGTTTTAGCAAAGATTCTCTATAATGAGTAAATAGAAAGTAAGAAACTGGTAATAAACATATTAGAATAATTAAAAAAAAGCTAATTGAAAGTTTTGTCCCTATACTTAAAGACGTTATTTTATCTCTTACTTTTTTCATCTTAAGTATTTGATCATTTTAAGTATTACATTGTAATCTTCATCTTTTAAAGTATTAAAGCCATCTATTCCTAATTTTTGTAAAATTTCTTTTCCTCTTTTGTCATACTTCATATTTAAAAGCGTTTTTCTAATAGAAATTTTTACCTCATAAGGTATATTTTTTCTAATAACTATTGGTGTAGTAGGATACGGGCCAAATACATCAACAATTTTAATATGTGAAATAATTTCAGGTTTTGATTTTTCTACTTGATGGTAAACTATACTATCAACACTAGCACCTTCCACAAGACCATAGTAAACAGCATAAATAGATTCTACATGAGAATATGTATATACTATAGGCTTAAAGAAGTTTCTGAAGTTATAACCTTTTTTCTTTATTACATAAGAAGGTACTATTGAACCAGAGTTTGAGTCTGGATCAGAGAAAGCATAAGGTTTGTTATGAAAATCAAATATAGATTTATATTTTTTTTCTTTCTTTGTAATCACATAGGAATAGTAGACGGGTTTACCATTTACTGTTGGAGCAACAGATAGTTCTACACCTAAAAACTCTCTTTCTTTCACGTAAGGAGCTCCACAAATAAATCCCATATCTATAAAACCTCTACTTAACATATAGTTCATTTCACTATAACTTTTTAAATAAAATGGGGCAAACTTATAACCAGTTTTTTTTGATAGATAATCTAAGAAAATTTTTATTACTGCTGAATCTTTCTGATTGATTACTGCTGTAAAACCAAACTTGATTGTTTCTTGAGAAAAAGAACTTTTTAAATTTACAAATATTAAGAGTATCAAAGATAAATAAAAATACATTTTTCCTCAAAATAAAAAAATTTAAATCTTAATTAATATATATCTAAAAAGTTCCCTAGCAAGATTCAAAAATAAAAAAGGGGGAATAACTCCCCCTCATTAGAAAATTAGTCTTTAAAGTCGTTATTTGGTAAGAATGATGTGTATCTAAATAATTCTTTATTACTCTTTAATTTTCTGATAGCTACTCTTGAAGCCTTATACCAAGGTATAGTTGTTTTTGGATCTGTATAGTTTGTAGTTAAGTGGTTGAGGGATTCATAGAACCTATACATAATTCCAAAAACTGTTCCTGGTGGTGGAGCGTCGTTTACATAAACTACACAAACTGCATTTCCTTCCATATTGTAAATTTCTACTAAATCTCCACTCTCTAGACCTAGTCTTTTAGCATCTTCTGGATTTACCTCTATATAAGGGAATGGTACTGTTAATACCTTCTCTGGAATATTTCTATCGTGGTATCCTGTTTGCCATACATGTTGGTTTCTACCATTTGTAAACCAGAATGGATACTTTTCTTTATTTCCACCTTTTAAATATTTAACTATTTGTGGTGGATAGAATTTTGTAGGATCTGGTTCCCAAGGATCTGTTCCATACCATTTAAACTTACCATCTGGTGTTCCAAATCTATGAACATATCTTCTAACAGTTCCTACCAACTCTCCAGTTTTTGGATCTACCCTTACTGGAGTTTGAATACCTTTTTGACCAACTTTTCTTAAGTATTCGTATGTTACACCTTTATAACACTCTGCTGGAAGTATTGCCTCATCAGCTTCAGAGAGTCTATTATCAGGAAAATCTGATGCACCATCTAAGAATACATCTTCGTCTTTTTCCCAATCATAACCACTAAAGTATTTAGCTTCTTCATGATTTCCTTCAGCTTCATAAAGTTGTTTCATTCTTTTAGCAATTTGAGCATATATCCACCAGTCTGGTTTTGCTACACCAGGTGGATCCATAACTTTCTCGGATATTCTTAGTAATCTTGAGTTACAGTTTATTGATGTTGTAGTTTTTTCAAGCCATCCAGCTGCAGGTAATACTAAATGTGCATCTTTTCCAGTTTCTGTCATATATATGTTAATTGATATTAAGAAAAGTCCATCTGTTTTTGACAATCCTTCAAGAATTCTTTTAGCTCTTTCTTCTGAACCTGAAGGTTCCCCTGATGTAGCGAGTGAGAGATAGTCAGTTAAAGCTTTAGTTCTTCTACCTACTTTCTTTTTGAAATCTTGAGAATTTGGAGTAGAAAGATATGGATCACAACCTGAAACTATGAAAACTTTTGCATTTAGGTTGTGTTTTACATAATCATCTATGTTTGGAGGTGGTCCACCTGCATATATAGAACCTACAAGATTAGCTCTTGATTTACCATGTGGTCTAACATAACCTTCTTGGTGTCCTCCCTGTCTTCCACAACCAGTACCTGGTTTACCATAGTTTCCAGATATAGCTGCAAGTTGAGCGATTGCTGCAATTGTATCGTAGTTTTTATATCCCCAAATTACACCTTTTTCGTAGATTATTAATGTTCTTCTTCTATGTCCTCCAGATTTAGGTTTTGATATCCATTCTGCAGCTTTTTCTATATCTTTAACAGGTACCCCAGTGAGTTTTTCTACTCTTTTCATAAATTCATCATAAGATACGTCTAACATAAGAGATTTTTTCTTATAATCTTCAAATGTTTTTAAATCTGTTCTATTTTTAATTAGATGTTCATCATGCCATCTTTTTTCATATATAACTCTTGAAATTGCATTTGCTAATACATAATCTGTTCCTGGGTTTAGTTGTAAATGGAGAACTCTACTACTATCTATACTTTCTGCTACTTTATAAGATGCTGTTTTTCTTATATCAACAACAACCATTCTTGCTGGTTCAATAGGTTCTCCTTTTGCATACACTTTTCTTTTATCTTCTTCTGTTGCACCTTGGAAGTTTGGAAGCATATGTTGAGTATAAAATACAGATGCTGTTTCAAAACTGTTTGCACCCCAAAGAACTATAGTATCAGCAAGTCTAGCATCTTCCCACATATAGTTTAATTCATGTGTACCTCTTTCCCTTTGACCCCAAACTTCTGAGTTATAAGCTGGTCTGTTATGTATAGACAGCATTCTTGTTGCTAAAGATATAAAATAGAACTTTCCAACAGCCCAGTTATCTTCAAAACCTGCTCCGGAGCCACCGTGGTCATGTGTTTTCATTGCAATAGAATCGTTACCAAAATTATCTCTAACTCCTTTTAAAACTCTTGCAACTATATCTATAGCCTCTTCCCAGCTAATAGGTTGAAACTGACCACCAACTTTAAGGAGAGGATAAGTTAATCTTTCTTTTGTTGGACGTGTTGGTGAATAAGTTGTAATTGCGTTTGTACCACCTCTTGCAGAATAGTTACCTTGGTTTATAGGTGATTGAGGAGAAGGAACTACCAATAGGTTATATCTTTGACCATCATGATCAACGATTGTAGTATGCATTGTTTCAGTAAAAGCTTGTCCTTGAAGTGCAATTTGCTGTTTACTAAAATCTATACCTAACGCATTTTCGTTAGGTGCTAATCCGCCTTCTTTACCTACAGGCCATTTGTATACATCATAACCACATCCTACGTTACAGTACTGACAAAATGTAATTGTTTTTTGGGCATCTTTTGGTGGGATAGGTAATTTGTCTCTTCTTGCAAAAACAGCCATGAATCAATACCTCCTATAAATTATTTTTAACTTCTTGGTATTAAATTAATTGCTCTTCCCCAAATAAGTCCTTCTACACCTGCAGCATAAATATTACCTTGAGAATCTACAGAAAGTGTGATTTGTGGTAACCATTGGGAAGCATGTCCTTGGTAAACTTGACCATTTTTTGCTGGATCAAACATAGAGTAATGACATTTACAAATCAATCTTCCTTTTGAATAGTTCACAGGACAGCCTTGGTGAGTACAATGTGCAGAAAATGCAACAATGTCCTTTTTAGGACCTATACCACCTATCGCAGGTTTTCCAAGTTTAACCAAGATAGCTATAGATTCACTATCTGGATAGTTAAATGTGATTGGTGAATGGTCTTTAAGTTCTTTGATGTTTGCGATCTTAGCTCTTTTGTATGGTAGAGAAGGAGCTTCAAATGCCTTTGCAAACTTATACCCAGAAGCCCAAAATCCAGCAACAGCTGTACCTGCTAAAAAACCTCTCCTTGTTAAACTTAATCTCATATTTACACCTCCTGTATTTTTTCAAAAAAAGCCAACTGCCCCTTTTTTAATACGATAAGGAAAGCAGTTGGATTGGCAGCAGCAATCTTAAAACTCTAATTGTAATCTTGCAAATATTTCAT